>JABAAA010000126.1 GCA_014239005.1 Alphaproteobacteria bacterium
ACACCTGCTCGATCACCTCTCCCGTCAACTTGCCCTTGCTATCCCACCCCGCCAAACCCCACAACCTTGCGAATCTCCCGCTGCAACAGCGCTTCCGCCACAAACACACCCACCTCGCCCCCCTCCCCTCCCAGCAAAGCCTCGCGCATGATCGCCAGGCTCTCCCTGTCCGTAAAACGATACACCGAAAGGATCCGCTCCTTCGTTATCCCCTGCTCCGCATTCACATAGCAGGAAAGCCAAACACGACGACGCAAACGACACAAGGCCACCGCATCTCCCAACTCTCCTTCGCGTACCTGAATCTTCATCAAAAATCCCTTGTAAAAATCCCTTGCAAAAACCTCTTGCAAAAATCTCTTGCAAAAACACTTGCAACAGGTTACAGAAGAAGAAGCAAGGCTAGTGCCAAACGAAGACAATCAGAGACAGGTCGATGCCTCGCAGTTCAAGTTCCCGCTCCAAAATCGCCCTTGTCGGAGGAGGCAATATCGGCGGTATTCTCGCACAACTCGCCTGCGAGAAGAAACTGGGCGATGTCGCCATTTTTGACATCAACGCAGGCGTCGCACAAGGCAAAGCGCTTGATATTGCCAGCTCCGCCGCCGTCGAAGGTTTTCACGCAACACTCACAGGCAGCGACGACCCCGCCATTCTCCGTGGCGCGGAAGTCGTCATTGTCACTGCAGGATTGCCGCGCAAACCGGGCATGAGCCGCGACGACCTCGTGGAAAGCAACGCCAAGATCATCTCTTCGATCGCCCGACACATCCGAGAACAAGCTCCCGAAGCCTTCGTCGTATGCATCACCAACCCGCTCGATGTTATGGTCGGACACTTGCAACGCGAGGCGAACATGGCGCACGAGAAAGTCGTCGGCATGGCAGGTGTGCTGGATTCGGCGCGGTTCCGCCACTTCCTTGCGTGTGAGCTCGGTGTCTCCGAGCAAGACGTCTCCGCCTTCGTCCTCGGAGGACACGGCGACAGCATGGTGCCGCTCGTGCGATACTCCAACGTTGCGGGTATTCCCTTGCCCGAAATCGTCCGTATGGGATGGACAAGCCAAGAAACGATCGACGCCATCGTCGCACGAACCCGCAACGGCGGAGCGGAAGTGGTCAAGCTTATGGGCACCTCCGCCTACTTCGCTCCCGCCGCCTCGGCGATCGCCATGGCGCAAGCCTACCTTTACGACGAGAAACGCATCTTTCCCTGCGCCGCCTATTGCAAAGGCGTCTACGGCGTCGAGGGACTCTATGTCGGCGTGCCTGCTCTGATCGGCAAGGACGGCATCGAAAAGATCGTCGAGATCGAACTCACCCCGCAAGAACGAACGCTCTTCCAAGAATCGATCGACGCCGTCTCGGCACTCAACAAGGTCTTGGTTGCGCTACGAGAACAAGGCAAGGTCTGAGTGAACATCCACGAATACCAAGCCAAAGAGCTGTTGCGCCAAGAGGGCTTGCCCGTGCTTCGCGGCAAGGTCGCCTTCTCGGTCGAGGAAGCTGTCGCCGCGTGGAGCGAGCTGGCAGCACCACTGGTCGCCGTGAAAGCACAAATCCACGCAGGAGGCAGGGGCGCAGGACACTTCCAAGACGACCGACAAGGAAAAGGCGGGGTCAGAATCTGCAAAAGCCAAGACGAAGTAGAACGGGCAGCGACAAGCATGCTGGGGCATGTATTAGTGACGAAACAGACGGGCAAGAACGGCAAACGCGTCGGCAGGCTCTACATCGAAGAAGGAGGAGCGATCGAACGCGAACTCTACCTGTCGCTACTCGTCGATCGCAGCAAGGCGTCGGTGGCGGTGATCGCTTCTGCCAGCGGCGGCATGGACATCGAAGAGGTGGCAGCCAAGACCCCTGAACGCATCGTGCAAACCCATATCGGCATCGACGGGTTCAAGGCATGGCAGGCGAGAAAGATCGCCTTCGCGCTGGGCTTGCAAAAAGACACTGTCAAAGAGTTCGCACGCCTGTTACAAAAACTGGTGGGCGTGTTCCGCCAACGCGACGCCGCGCTCGTCGAAATCAACCCGCTGGTCGTCCAACCTGACGGCAAGCTGCTGGTGATGGACGCCAAGATGAGCTTCGACGACAACGCGCTCTTCCGCCAACAGGAGCTCGAATCCCTGCGCGACAAGGAAGAAGAAGAACCTTCCGAACGCGAAGCGAACGCGGTTGGGTTGAGTTACATCAAACTCGATGGCGACATCGCCTGCATGGTCAACGGCGCGGGACTTGCGATGGCGACGATGGATATTGTCCAGCACTTCGGCGGCGAGCCCGCCAACTTCTTGGATGTCGGCGGCGGTGCCGACAAGGAACGCGTCGAAACCGCCTTCGGCATCATACTGAAAGACAAAGCCGTGAAAGCCATCCTCGTCAATATCTTCGGCGGCATCATGCGCTGCGATGTGATCGCCGAAGGGATCGTCGCCGCTGCGCAAAGCCTCGATGTTCATGTGCCGCTCGTCGTGCGCTTGCAAGGCACCAACTTTGAACAAGGCAAGGACATTCTCGCGCGCTCGAAACTCAACCTCACCGCTGCCGAAACGCTCTCGGACGCCGCGCAAAAAGCCGTTGCTGCAGCTCGGCAAAGCTGACCCACGAGCCCACGCATCCATGTCCGTTCTTGTCGACCACGATACGCGCGTTCTCTGCCAGGGCTTCACCGGTGCGCAGGGAACCTTCCATTCCGAACAGGCGCTCGCCTACGGCACGAAGATGGTGGGCGGGGTCACGCCGGGCAAGGGGGGACAGAAACACTTGGAGCTGCCTGTCTTCGACACGCTCGCCGTTGCCAAACGCGAGACGGGAGCGAATGCCAGCGTCATCTTCGTTCCTCCGCCCTTTGCTGCCGATGCCATCTTGGAGGCGATCGACGCGGCGATTGCGCTCATCGTCTGCATCACCGAGGGCATTCCTGTGCTTGACATGACGGCGGTCAAGACGGCGCTCGCGCTCAACCCCGACGTGCGTCTCATCGGTCCGAACTGCCCTGGCATCATCACGCCTGAGGCGTGCAAGATTGGCATCATGCCGGGGCATATTCACAAGAAAGGAAGGATCGGGATCGTCTCGCGTTCGGGGACGCTCACCTACGAGGCGGTCGATCAAACGACGAAGGTCGGGCTCGGACAATCGACCTGCATCGGCATCGGCGGCGATCCTTTGAACGGAACGAACTTCACCGATTGCCTCGAGCTCTTTCTCGAAGACGACGAGACCGAAGGCATTCTCATGATCGGCGAAATCGGAGGAAGCGCCGAAGAGGAGGCTTGCGCCTATCTGCAACAACGGCGCGAAGACAAGAAACCCAACAAACCGATGGCGGGATTTATCGCGGGCGCGGCTGCCCCTGAAGGCAAACGCATGGGACACGCAGGTGCGATCGTCTCCGGCGGCAAGGGGGGGGCGAAGGAGAAGGTTGCCGCCATGCAAGACGCAGGAATCGAGGTGCTGGACAACCCTGCCCTGCTAGGTGAGGCGATCAAAAACCTTCTCGCAACGCGTTGAAAATCCCGTTCAACCTCGAATACGTCAGCGCACGTCTGCGTCCGTGACACATAGCAGCGACATAGATAGCGCGACATAGCCGCAATATAGATAGCGCGACAACCCGAAGGATGTGCCACGCCTTTTCCTTGTCAAAAAATCGTCCCAAAAAACAAAAAAACTAGAAAAATGATTCCGCGATTGACTCTTTTGCGAAAGCCGTTGTAGAGTTCGCTCCAGCGAGACAAAACTCACCAAGGGAGACAGGAAAATGACTGTTCTCGACAAAACGATACAAAAGGCAGTCGCCAAGACGCATCCGCGTCCGCGTCCGCAGACGCACGCCAGCCTTTCCGATGTCTATGCCGACGGAGCGGAGCAAGGCGATTTGCGCATGTTCGGACGGGTCGCGGGAAGCGATCGTCGTGGCTTTTTGCACGGCGCTGGACTGGCAGCCATGAGCGCGCTGGTAGGAGCTACCATTCCCTATCACCGTTTCATGCCTTCAGGACTGATTCCCGTCGCACTTGCGGAAACCATGACTCTTGCCGGCAAGGACGGATTGATC
>JABAAA010000127.1 GCA_014239005.1 Alphaproteobacteria bacterium
CTCGCTTCCGTCATGACACGAAATCGCAAATTCACCGACGACTTCTCAACCTTGCGAACTTTCCGAAAATAACGCTGCTTGTCCAAATGGCGCAACAAAACCTCTCGCGCCTCCTTCGACAACTCTTCGCCATTCTCCGAAAACGCCTCTCCAAAAACCTGATCTAAAGACTCTCTGATTAACTGCGAAATCGGTATCGTCTCGAAAAAACTGCCATGCAAAAGACAAACCTTAACCGAAGCACCGCTCCTCCCACGAACGAGATAAAACACCTCCCGCATCGGCATCGAATCTATATCGTCACCCGCCTCCCTCATCTGCTGCGCTATCTTGCCATTGCCATCTCCCACAATCTCTCTGATTGATTTTCTCGCTGAAGGAATCGTCGAATTGAATGAAGCAATCTTATAACTCTTCGCATCCTTGAATTCGATCAACTCCCCGCCTAAAAAAGGAGATTCAGCAGATCGCAATCTCAAAGCCGTGTCAGGAAACTTACCTCTACTCCAACAAGACAATAATTCCTTGTTAAAAGGAAACGCAGACAAAGGCGCATCCGCATAAAAAAACTCGTGCTTTGAAGCTAAATCCCTGAAGAAATGATATATCGACACGAATCAATACCAACCTATACCAACAATTTTTCTTTGCTTTTCTCCCGCTTTATTGTGCGCTCGCCCTGCCAAATTTTATCCAAATCGTCCGTATAACGATAATCCCCGTAAAAACGAGCCACAGCATCCGAACGCCTAATCTCCGCCAAACGAGACCTGATCATCGCAACATTCTCCTCGTCAATCTCAACACCCACAGGAATACGCCCCAACTGAGACGCCGCAACAAAAGTCGTCCCCGTTCCCGCAAAAGGATCGAAAACAACATCCCCAACAGAACTCGACGACAACACAATCCGAACCAACAACGCCAACGGCGATTGCTGCTTATGAAAACGCTCGCCTCCCTCTCGACGCAATGCCTCATCTCCCGCAAAATAACCCGCCGTCAACTCACGAATGTCATCCCAAATATCCGTCACATAAATACCTCCCTCACGCTCATGCCGATAATGCGAAGGCAAAGGCGGCGTAATCCTAAGACGATTGAAAACTCGCGCGCGATCACCCTTAATCGCATACGCAATAATCTGATACTGCAACCCATAACGCGAACGAACAGGAACCGCCGAAGTCATCTTTTTCCAAACAATCAAATTGCGAAAAGTCCACCCCGTCTCTCGCAAAAGTCGCAAAACATGCTCGGCGTTCTTCTCGCGCTGCATGAAATATACCGCGCCGCCCAAAGCCGTCGCATCGTACAGCCGCGACAAAACATCCCCCATCCAAGACCAATACTGAGAACCCTCCTGCTTGTCGTCAAACCGACGATACTCCTTGCCCTGATTGAACGGAGGATCCAAAAACGACAGATGAATCCCACAACGTTCGTAAGACCCCAAAACAGACAGGCAATCGCCACAAACAATCCCCCGTTCTGACTCCAAACCCATGTTTTTTAAAACGGAATGTCGTCGTCGTGCGCGTCGTCCGCACCGCCCGGAACTGCAGCTCCCTGACCACCATGCTGACCACCCTGTCGCGCATGACCACTTCCCCCCCCTCCATACGAACCCCCAGCTCCCTCATCGCCATAACCCCCATCGTCACCCCCGCCTCCTCCAGCACCCCCGCCAGAGCCACGGCTGTCCAACATAATCAACTTGCTGCCAAACCCCTGCAAAACAACCTCCGTCGTATACTTGTCCTGACCAGTGTTCGAATCCGTCCACTTCCGCGTTTGCAACGAACCCTCAATGTAAACCTTCGAACCCTTGCGCAAATAACGCTCCACAACACCCACCAAGCCCTCCGCAAAAATCACAATGCGATGCCACTCCGTACGCTCACGAGGATTCCCCTCCTTGTCCTTCCAACGGTCCGAAGTCGCAATAGAAAAATTCGCCAAGCGACCACCGTTCTGCATCGAGCGAACCTCAGGGTCCTTACCCAAATTCCCCAACAACATCACCTTGTTCAAACTGCCTACCATCTTTACTCTCCTCGTTCCTCGTGTTTCGCATAACCCCCGCACTCCCGCGCTCCCGCGCTCTCAACTCAACAGCAACTCGTCCGAATCAATCTCGCCCCCAGAAGAAAAACGAGCCACCAAATCCTCAAGACGCAACGCAGAACGCTCCGCCCCACGGCAATCAAAAATAACGCGACCGCCCGACAACATAACAAGACGATCGCCAAAACGCAACGCCTGACGCAAACTGTGCGTCACCATCAAGGTCGTCAACCCTCGCTCCTCGATCAAACGCTGCGTCAAGTCCATCACAAACGACGACATCCGAGGATCCAACGCCGCCGTATGCTCGTCCAAAAGAAAAATCCGCGCCCCACACTGAACAGACAACAACAACGACAAGGCCTGACGCTGTCCGCCAGACAAACGCTCCACGCGTTCGCTCAACCTGTCCTCCAAGCCCAGTCCCAAGCCCCGAAGACGATCGCGAAAATCGCCGCGAACCGAACGCCCCAACGCCAGCCCGAATCCTCGACGAAAACCCCGCCGCGACGCCAACGCCATGTTCTCCTCCACCGTCAGAGAACCACAACTGCCCAGCAGAGGATCCTGAAAAACACGCGCAACCATTCCCGCACGACGCTCGACCGAAAAATGCGTCACATCCACGCCGTCGATCTCCACGCGACCCGAACTCACCTCCACCTCCCCCGCACAACAGCCCAACAGCGTCGATTTGCCCGCACCGTTCGAGCCAATGACCGAAACAAACTCCCCCTCCTCAAGCGCAAAATCCACCTCCGATAAAGCCTCCACCGCCAAAGGCGTGCCTTCCCCGAAACGAACCGAAACGCGCTCCAGCCGTATCACCCGCTACCCCTCCGAGAAAACAAACGCAGCCGCAGCCGCACGCGCGGCGCAATCAGCGCAAGCGCCACAAGAAACGCCGTCAGAAAATTCAGATCCGACGCATGAAAGCCCAAAAAATCCGAATGCAACGCCCACGCGATCACAAGGCGATACAAAATCGCACCCACAAAGCACGCCACCACCGCAACAACGACATGTCGAGGACGCAAAAGACTTTCTCCCGAAATGACCGCAGCCAACCCCAAGATGATCACTCCGAACCCCAAGGTCACATCGGCAAAACGATTCACATGCACAAACAACGCGCCCGCCAATGCGACCAATCCGTTGGAAAGTCCCAAGCCCCAGTAGGTGCATCGACGCACCGAGACGCCCATCGCTTGTGCCATGCGCGGGTTGGAGCCCGTCGCGCGAAAGCCCAAGCCCTGTTGCGTCGACAAGAAATAGGCTGTGGCAACAAAGACGAGCAGCGCAAAGCACGAGAGCACCATGACACCCTGATAGATCGAAGGGACGGCGGGAAAGGTTTCGACGATCGTCTGCCTGCGCAAGAGACCGATGTTGGGCTTGCCCATGATGCGCAAGTTGATCGAGTAGAGCGCCATCATGGTGAGAATGGAGGCGAGCAGGTGCAAGATTCCGAATCGCTGGTTGAGCCACGCGGTGGTGAATCCCGCCAGTCCTCCTGCCACCAGCGCGAGCGGCAGGGTTAGCCACGCGCCGACAAAGCCCCCCCATCCTGACGCCAAGATGACCCCTGCGACTGCCGCGCCGAGAGGAAAGCTGCCGTCGACGGTGAGGTCGGGAAAGTTGAAGATGCGGAACGAGAGGTAGACACCCACGGCGACGATGCCGTAGAGGAAGCCCAGCTCCAAGGCTCCGGCCAGGGCGATCATGCTCACGAGGGCTCTCCTTTTCTACCTTTCTGCTTCACGAGAAGGCTCGCTTGAGGTGCCGACAAAGGGGGAGAAGGTATCCTTTCTCTCGCTTTGTAGCGTTGAGTCGCAAGGAATCAACGCAGAAGAATCAAAGCGAGAGAATCAAGTCGAGTCAAGTGCCGCGCAAAAGAGAACGCTCGCGCCGCAGGGCTTGCGGGAAGCGCTCTTCTTGTACGCGGCTCTTTTTTGTGCGAAGGTTTTTC
>JABAAA010000128.1 GCA_014239005.1 Alphaproteobacteria bacterium
CTAGAGCCCTGCACGCACACCAATACCCGTAACACGCCATCCTGTTGCGAAGCCCTCGTCCATGCCAACATCGCTCGAGCCTGCTACCCACTCCAAGACCCCGATCCAAGAACAAACGGAAAATGCAAACATATCCTCCTACAACACAACATCGCCGTTACCGATAACCTCTGCACCACCGAAGCCAAAGAATACCTCCAGCCATACCTCAAACGATGCACCCAAAACCTTCCACACATCACCATCAAACTTGCCGTCAGCATGGACGGAAAAATATCCGAAACTACCCACAACTATCCACAACAACAAACCATCATCTCTAACCCCCAATCCCGTCTCTACCGAAACTCCCTCATCCGACAAGCCGACGCTATTCTCATCGGCGCAAGAACCATGCGACAAGACAACCCAAAGCTCCTCCTCGATGAAATCTCCCTCTCCGAAAATACCCCACCCCACCCCTTCTCCCCTATCCGCATCGTCCTCGACGGAGGGCTCACCATCCCCCTCGAAAGCAAACTCGTCCAAACAATAGAACATGCCCCCCTCTGGATCCTCACCCGCGCAAGCGAAGCCGCATCCGACAAAGGAACAGCGCTCAAAAACAACGGCGTCCGCCTCATCCCCGTTCCTGCTCAATCGGCACAAGGCGGCGGCGTCAAACTCTCCCTCGTCGATGCCATGAAAACACTCGCCTCCGAGGGAATCGCATCCATACTCTGTGAAGGCGGCGCAAAACTCGCGCTTGCACTCTTCGCCGAAAACCTCGCAGACCGCCTCATCCTTTTCTCTGCTCCCCACACCCTAGGCGCACAAGGACTCTCCTGGCTCGACGGAAGCTCGTCCAGTCGATTCAACTTCCAACTCGAAGAAACAATCTTTCTCAAGGGCGACGAAATACGAACCTTCATCCCCGTACAACACCATGTTTAGCGGAATCGTCACCCACCAAGGAACCATCGCCGCCCTAGAAATGGACAAGGTCGGTTTCTACAAAGACTGGCGAATCACGATAGAAACCGATCTGCCTCGTGCGCGCTGCTCGCCGGGCGCATCGATCGCTTGCAACGGAACCTGCCTCACCGTCGCCGAAGTCGAACAAGTCCACCACGGCAAATCTCGCTTCGTTGTGCAAGTAGCGCCGACCACGCGCGGACGCACGACGATCCCCGAATGGAAGGTCGGCAGACGCGTGAACTTGGAAAGCTCGCTCCGCCTCGGCGACCCCCTAGACGGACACCTTGTTACAGGGCATGTTGACGCCTGCGTCAAGGTCGCGCGGCGAATCGAGCGCGAGAACGAAATCGCGCTCGACTTTTCCTTTCCGACATCCGAAGACGAAGCGGCACAGCAACTGCGCACCTGTTGCGCGGTCAGGGGATCGGTTGCGTTGGACGGGGTTTCGCTCACTGTTTCGGCGTGTAGCGAAAAAACCTTCTCCGTCGCCATCGTCCCCTACACGGCAAAGCATACGACGCTAGGCGCTGTCTGCGAGGGGGAGCGCGTCAATTTGGAGGTCGATCTTTTGGCGCGTTATGTTACAAATATGGTTACAAACATGGTCGCAAGGAGAACGGAAGTGACAGGAGACAAGGCATGACAAGGCGTAGCGAAGGCGGCGGCGATCAGCAAGGCAAGGGTTCTGGTTCTGGGGTGAGGGGGAGGATTGTCGTTGTGCGCGCCCCGTACTATGCGGATGTTGTGGCGATGTTGCGGAGGGGGGTTGCGCGAGCGGTCTCTGCTTATGCTTCGCTCTCGCTGGGGGGGGCGGAGGAAGACGTGCTTGTCGGGGGAGCGTTGGAGCTGCCGTTGGCGATGTCGTTCTTTTTGGAAGGGATGGGGGAGGAGGCTCGCGCTGCGATGGCGAAAGGGGAGCTGGGAGTGGTCGCGTTGGGCTGTGTCGTTCGTGGCGAGACGGAGCATTTTTCGCTGGTGAGCGAGCAGTGCTATCGAGGGTTGCAAGAGGTTTCGTTGCGTTGTTCTGTTCCTTTGGGGGTGGGGGTATTGGCGTGCAACTCGTTGGAGCAAGCTAGGGCGAGGGCGGACACGAAGGGTGAGATCGATTGCGGCGGGCAGGCATTGCGTGCTTGTTGCGGGTTGATGTCGTTGAAGCAGGGTTGTAGAGGGGGTTAGGAGGCGATGTCTCGAAAAAGGTCTCGTGCGGAGGAAGCGCTGCTGATGCGTCGAGCGACAAGGCTGGCGGCGCTGCAGATTTTGTACGGTCAGCAGTTCAAGGGGGAGACCTTGTATCAGACGGATCCTTACTTGGTCGAGGAAGGGGAGTGGGCGGATGGCGCTCCTGGAGCGGATATTGCGGGGGGCGGGGGTGCGCAAGGTATTCGGAGTGATCGAGTGTTTTTAGCGAAGTTGTTGTCTTGTGCGCGGACGCATCGGCGAGTTTTACAGGGGTGGTTGTCTGGGCGTATTGTGGCTCGTCGGTGGGAGAACATGGATTTGTTGTTGCGGCTGATTTTGTGGCTGGGTGTTTCGGAGATGGTGTTGGAGGATATGGAGGGTGTGGGTCGAGGTCTTGCGGGGGGGAACAGGCGAGGGGGCTTGGGAAAATTGGCAGGGGAGTATTGCGGGATGACGAGTTTGTTTTATGACGATGCAGGGGTGATTGGGTTGGTGAATGGCGTATTGGACGGGGCGGCAGGAGAGGACTTGGGGGCGGTGCTAAGAGGGGGCGTGGCAGAGGTAGAGGCGGACGCGCACACGCAATAGCGCAATAGCGCAATAGATAGATAGATAGAGAACGCAAAACGACGCGTGCGTAGCACGCGATATTGACATCACGCAAATCCTGTCTACACTCTTCCTCGCCATGCCCTCCGAATCTTTTCTTATCGCGCAATACATCGCGCCCCATGTTGCATCTCCTTTCGCAAAAAATCTCCTCGACGATACCGCTTTCCTACCTCCTCCCCCAAAAAACTGCCGCTACGCAATCTCAACCGATACCATCGTTGAACATATCCATACACTCCCCTCCTCGACACCGCAAACTTATGCGAACAAAATTCTCGCGGCTAACCTCTCCGACCTTGCCGCGCAAGCGGCAACACCCCTTGCTATCTTCCTATCCCTAACCCTTCCCAAACACGATGCCGAAAGTTTTGTCAAAGAATTTTCTCTACACTTCGCCCAAGGTTGCAAAGAAAACAACCTCCTCTGGCTCGGAGGAGACCTCACCACAACACCTTACAATATATGTATCTCCGCGACCATCATCGGAACCTCGCCCAACAACATCAATCTCAAAAGAGCCAACGCACAAATCAACGACAGTATCCTCATCACAGGAGAGCTAGGCGAAGCAGCTTTGGGACTCAAAGTGTTGCAAGAAATTCCAACACAACTTTCGCGCCATCAACAACAAGCCGTACAGCGATACAACAACCCTACCGCGCGTTGGAAAGAAGCCTTGAAGATCGCTCCCTTCGCCAACGCCATCATGGATATTTCCGACGGGTTGGTCGCTGACCTTGAAAAACTATGCTCTGCTGCAAGACTGGGCGCAGACATCCATCTCCATGCCATCCCCATCGCGAACTCGCTCCTGAAAACCTTGCCTCAAAAACAGGCGCTCAACCTCGCGCTTGCCGGCGGCGAAGATTTCGAACTCATCGTTACGCTACCACCAAAATTTGCATCCGAACTTGTACCCGAACTTGCTCCCGAACTTGAAACCACCCTCCGAGAAAAAGCGACAGCCCTGCCTCTCACAAAGATCGGAACGCTCAACAACACGGGCAAGATCCGTTATCTCGACGAGGACAACCGAGAGACCACACCCCCTCTTGAGAAAGGATACGACCACTTCGCTTGATTGCCTCGTGTTACACTAATCCACTCCCCCTCCTGCCCTTTCCACTCTATCTCACTCTCACCCTCACTCTCACCATTTCCGTCCACGCTCTCTTCTCCACGCTCTTCGCTCTCATCCGCACCACTCCAGCCCCTCTTCTCCACCCTCTCTTCTCTCTCGCTCTCATCCGCACCACTCCAGCCCCTCT
>JABAAA010000129.1 GCA_014239005.1 Alphaproteobacteria bacterium
CAAGCTCGGCAAGCTCGTCACGACGTTTTAGTCGAACTTGTGCAAGCGCGAGGCGCGAAAGCCCTGTGCGCGGATCGTCGCCAGCAGCTCTTGAATATGCTCTTCGTTCTTGGTCTCGACGACGATGTCGAGTTCGGCTTCTTTGGCAGCGCAGGCTTCGAACATGCGTCGATGCGACACCTCGACGATGTTCGCTCCCCCCTCGCCGAAGATTCCCGCCACCTGCGCCAGCACGCCGGGCTGGTCCGAGATCGAAACGCCGATATGGGCGAGCGAGCCGTGGCGCGCCATGGTTCTCGTCAGGATGGAAGCTAGCAGCCTTGTGTCGATGTTCGCACCGCAAATGACCAGCACGACCTTCTTGCCTTTGAAACGCTCCGGATAGGCGAGCATCGCTGCCAAAGGAGCAGCCCCTGATCCTTCGGCGAGCACGCGCCCATGCTCCAGCAACGCCACGACGCCCGTCTCCAGCGCGGCTTCGCTCAACAGCAAGATATCGGCAACCCACTTTTTGACCGCCTCTGCGTTACGCTCGCCCGGTTGTTTGACGGCGATGCCTTCCGCCAAGGTCTGTCCGCCGACCTGAACCTTCTTGCCGCGCACCAAGTTGTACATCGAGGGGTACATTGCCGCCTCGACGCCCAAAATTTCTGTTTTTGTCGTCTTTGTGTTTGTGTTTGTGTTTTGCCCCTTGAGCGCGGTGGCGATGCCCGTGATGATGCCACCGCCTCCGATCGGAACGACGACCATGTCTGGATCGTCGATATCTTGAGCGATCTCGATTCCGATCGTCCCTTGTCCTGCGACCACCATCGCGTCGTCGTAGGGGGAGACGAACAACGCGCCTCGTTCTTGTTGAATTTCGCGCATTGTTTTCATGCCGTCGTCCAGCGTCTCGCCGCATTGAACGACCTTGCCGCCGAACGCCTTGGTGCGCGACACCTTTGCGTAGGGTGCTGTTGTCGGCATGACGAGGGTCGCCTCGATTCCGAGTCTGCTCGCGTGATAGGCGAGCGCTTGGGCGTGGTTGCCCGCCGAAACGGCGACGACACCGCGCGAACGTTCTTCTTCCGTCATTTGCAACAGACGGTTCAACGCGCCTCTGTCCTTGAAGGAGCCGCTGCGTTGAAAGGTTTCCAGTTTCAGATAGACCTCAGCATTGCACAGCGCCGAAAGCGCCGCCGAACGCAAGCACGGCGTGCGCACCACTCCCGTCTTGATGCGCGCATGGGCAGCGTGAATATCGTCCAAGGTGACGAAGTCGTCAGGCATAGGGGTTTCCGTGTCCTCTGTCAGAGCGGTTTTTGCGTTGCCGAGGGTTTTGGATGGGTTAGTGATGGGTTAGTCTTGCGCGCAATTCTACCACGCTGCCGATCACAAAGACAACTGGCGGGCTCATGCCGAGCGCGAGTTTTGCTGCGTCCTTGAGTTTTCCTACGACGATGGTTTCGTCGGGAAGGGTTGCGTTTTGCAACAGCGCGATGGGTTCTTCGGGAGCGCGTCCCTCCTTGACGAGGAGGCGTGTCAGCGCTGCAATCGGCTTAAGTGCCATGTAGAAGACCAAGACCTCTGCGCTACGAGCGAGCTCTTTCCAGCGAATGTTGCGCGGAAGTTCGCCTGTCATGTCGTGTCCTGTCAAGAAGGTGACGCTGGAGTTGTGCTCTCGATGGGTGAGGGGAATGTTCGCGTATGCCAAGCCCGCGGGTGCTGCCGAAAGTCCTGGCAGCACGCGAAACGGCACGCTCGCAGCTGCCAGTTCCAACATTTCCTCGCCGCCGCGGGCAAAGAGAAAAGGATCGCCGCCCTTGAGGCGCAAGACTCGCTTGCCTTCCTGCGCACGCACGATCAGGGTTTCAGAGATGTCCGCCTGACAGGACGAAGGCTTGCCGCCGCGCTTGCCTGCGTACAGACGTTCGACCTCTTTCGGCACCATCGACAATATCTCGTCGGAAACGAGAAAATCGTAGACGACACAATCGCCGTCTTTCAGCTGTTGTAGCGCGTCGTACAGTTGCAAGGTGACGAGCGTGGGGTCGCCCGGTCCTGCGCCGGCGAGCCAAACCCAGCCCTTGTCGAAGGTCTTGAGGCGCGCTTGCGCGGGCGCGGGCAAGCGTAACCTTTGAGAAGGATTCGTTGGCATCCCTATTGACTGCTCCACAAAAGCGCTTGGGGTTGGTAAGGGGCTGCCTGCTTCGCCTGCCCCTTCGGAGTCTTCGCTCGTCCGCCACGCGCGCCGACGCCTTTTTGTTATAAAGAATCTCGTTTTTTATTTCGCGGGCAAATTGCATCCATAAAGTTCAAAGTTCAATGCATCCGCTCGAATCCGATCGGCTCGCGACCACAAACACGCGCAAACACAAGGTAAAGCTTGCCCACATCGGACGACATGAACGCCATCGGCAACAAGTTGTCAGGATCGACGTTTTGCGCCCCTTCAAAAAGGTCTTCAAAGATTCTCTGATACGAAGCGACGCTACGTCCGACCTCGTTCTCCCCTTCGATCCGAGCGTTCATCTTGGCGAGCAAGGCAGGCGTCGTGTTTTGCAAGATGCGCTTCGTGTAAGCGTTGCGCTCGCCCTTTTCGAATCGCGCGCGGCTCTCCTCGTCGTCGTCTTCGTCGAAAAGATGGTGCGCGATCTCGGAGCATTGAGAGTGCAACGCATCGACGACCGAACGCGCGCGTTTCATAAAGGCTTCCTGCGGGTCGGAAAGTCCTCCTGCAAACAAGTTTCGCATGTCCTTGCGAATGGGATCGGTCGCGCGTTTCAGCTTTCGTACATCGTCGGCGATGGTCTGGGACAAGGATTCGGTTTCGCTCCGTAGAGAATCGACCCTCGCCAAGATTGTTTTTCCGTGTCGTTCCAAGTCTGCGGGCAAAGCTTCGAAGCGATCCAAAGCTTTGTTGGTCAGCGTCTCGAGCGCACGGCATTGGCGGTGGAGATCTGTGCGCAACACGCCCAGCTGCTCTGTGAGCGCGGCAGCACCGCGATTGTCGTCGGTGACGGCGCGGCTGAGCGACTGGATGTTGTTCCTGATCGCCTCTGCCACCTTGTCGAACGCCCTCTCCGTCTCGCCGAAGCGTTCTTGGATGGCAACAAGCGTCTCGCCCGCTCGCTTGCCGAACGATCCGAAAGAACGCGCCGCTTGCTCGGAAGCGCCGCGCTGATCGGTGAGCAGGCGATCGGTATTCTCCAGCCCCTTGACCAACCTCTGGCTGCTCTCTGCAAAGCGCGTTCCGCTGCGCTCCAAGTTTCCGACGGTGCGCTCCAAGACGCCTTCCAACTCTTCGGCGATCGAACGGAAGTCGCTGCCCGTGTTGCGGAAGCGCGATGCGAACTGCTCGCCGCTCGCGCGCAGCTCTTCGAGGTGGAGGAGAAGAGCAGCTCCCATGTCTTTCAGCCTTCCCTCGAAACCTGACGCGCTCTGCTCGACCGCCTGCGTCTGCTTGTGCAACAGCTGAGCGATCTTGTGCGATTGCTGCTCCAAGGTCGTCGCCGAGCGCGCGATCGTCTGCGCGCTGCCCAAGAGTCTCTGCTCCGCCTTTCCCATGGTCTCGCTTGCGGCGGCAAAGAGTGTCTGGATCTGCACCTCCTGCTGTTTCAAGAGAGCGCTCGTTTGATGGACGCGCGCGTGCGATTCTTCGAAGCCCTTGTAGAGTTTCTCCGCCTGCAAGTCCATCGCCTCGACGATACGCCCGACCTGTCGCAACGTGGGATCGAAGGCGATCGATAGGGTCTTGTTGTGTCCATCCAGCGCCTGCCCGATGTGGGCGATCTGCGCGCGAATTTTCTCTTCCAAGTTGCTCACATGCATGCGCGCCTGGTTCGAAACCTCGCTCATCGCTGCCAAATGTCCTTGCAAGCTTTTTTGCACGGCTTGCAAAACATCGCCCGCCTGCTCGGCGCGCACGAGTGCATTTTCGCTGGTCTCGGCAAGGGTGCCGCTCGCCTCGACATTCTTCGCTTGCACGTTTTCGAA
>JABAAA010000012.1:0-3597 GCA_014239005.1 Alphaproteobacteria bacterium
CGATTCATGCGCGCCTCCGACGAAGACGGACGCAACTCGAAATGCTGCACCACCGCCTTGCGACTGATCGCCTCGTTGCCCTTCGCCACAAAGAACACGTCGAGCGTGCACGCATCGCCGCGATACTGCCACTGCATCGTGCGTCCCTCGCGGCGGTTGAGATCGGGCGTCCCCAAAAAAGCAAAGGTCGACTTACGCGTCTTGGAAAGAATTTCGTGCGGATCGCGCTTTGCCTCAAAGCCCCCGCCAGTGGAACCCTGCCCCCCCCCCGAAGCGCAACCCCACAACACGACGACAAGAGCCACGCCTGCCGTTGAGGACAGAGAGAAAGGCAAAAAAGAAAACTTGGAACGATGATTTAACACAAGGCAACAACGAAGGAACATCCCTTGACTCCTGCCTCCTTTCTACGCTAAAAGAAAAAACAGCGCAAGAGGAAGGTGCAAGCGGGTCGCAAAAAACTCGTCGAGCATCCAAACAACCTCCACCGCAAAAGCCACCCTCAACGGAACCCCGAACGGAACCCCGAAACTCATCCCCAAGACAACTCCAAATCTTGCAACCCCCAATCTTTAAAGAGAGCATCGATGAAACGCCCCTGGCAACCGAGCAAGCTGAAACGCAAACGCCGTCATGGCTTTTTCGCACGCATGGCGAGCAAAGCAGGACGACGCATTTTGAAAGCGCGCCGCCAGCGCGGACGCTCGCGTCTGACCCATTGACCCGCTAACAGCCCGTCTGTTCCTATGCTGCCGAAAACCGCTCGCATGCTGCGCAGGGCAGAGTTCGTGCAAGCCTCGCGCACAGCCCGCGCTGTCGCAACGCCTTGCTTCATCGTCCAAAGCCTGCCTGCCTCCGCACCCAACCTCTCGCGGCGCACCAAAAGTGCAGCGTTAAACATGACACCAAGTTTAACACCAGGTCTAACGCCAGGTTTAATACCAAGCCCCATCTTGGGCGTCACTGCCAGTCGCAAGGTCGGCAACGCGGTCGCGCGCAACCGCGCCAAACGCCGCTTGCGTGCCTTGCTGTACCAAACCTTTTTCCACAACGCTCGTAGCACTCCTGCTTGTAGCACTCCCTCTCGCCACGCCCCCTCCCCGCCTCCGCGCCGCGTCGTGCTCGTCGCGCGCAAGGCATGCTTGGATGGCAACTTCGCTTCGATGCAACAACAGCTGGAGCAAGCGCTCAAACGAGGCAAGGCGAACATCTCGTGACGCTCCTCAAAGACACGCGATCCCAAAGTCTCATCCTTAACAGCGCCATCTTCACGATGCGCCTGCTGCTGCTCTGCTACCGCACGCTCGCCTCCGCGCTGCCCATGTTCGGCGCCACGCCCTCCTGCTGCCGCTTCCTTCCCACTTGCAGCGAGTATGCACAAGAAGCCGTGCGCCAACACGGATGGAAAGGATTTCTGCTCACCACAAGAAGGCTCTTGCGTTGCCGACCGTTGCTAGCAAGCCCCGTCGAACAAGGCGTGCGCTTCGATCCTGTCCCTCGAACAAGCGCGACGCGTTCCCAATTCATCCCCGTTGAACGAGGCAAGCCATGCAAGGCGATCCGAAAAACCTACTAATCGCGATCGTGCTTTGCACGGCGATTCTCTTCGGCTGGGAATTCTTCTTTCGCGCGCCGCAAGGCACGCAACCCCCCGCCCAGCAAACGGCAGACGGAAGGCAGACGCAGCAAGGGACAACACAACAGGGAGCGACACAACAAGGAGCGACACAAGAGGGGACGACGGGCGATCTGCTGCCCCTTGGAGAGCAAACGTTGCCCACCCCCGACCAACAAACCAGCCAAACAAAAGGCACGACTGGCGAGACGGGCAACGACCTTTTGGGCGACGCCTCGTCCCTGCCCGCCCCTGACGGCTCGACGGAGGAGCAAGGCGGTGAGGTGAACAACGCTTTGAGCAGGGGAGCGATGGTGGCGATCGAAACTCCCGCGCTGAAGGGCAGCATCGCGCTGAAAGGAGCGAAGGTCGAGCGTATCATCTTGCGCGATTTTCGAGAAACGCTTGCCGACGACGCGCCGCCGATCACGCTTTTGCAAGCCGAACCTTCGCCTTATTTTGTGCAATTCGCCTGGCGCGTGAGCGAGGGTGTGGAAGCGCCCGACCACAACACTTTGTGGCAGAGCGAGCAAACAAGACTGACGCCCAGCTCGCCCTTGCTGTTGCATTGGACGAACGAAGCCGACGTGCGCTTTGAGCTGCGGTTTTCGATCGACGATCATTACATGATCACGCTGGAACAGCGTGTCGTGAACGGTAGCGAGCGCGTGATCACCGTCCAACCCTACGGGGTTATTCAGCGGCAGGGCAAGCCGCCGACCTTGGACTTTTTCATTTTGCACGAGGGTCTGATCGGATATCTGGATTCGTCGCTGGAAGAGATCACCTACAAGAAGGCGCTGAAGAAACAACGTTTCGCCTACAAGAGCAAGGGCGGCTGGCTGGGCATCACCGACAAGTACTGGATGACGGTACTTGTTCCCGACGCGGGCAAATCGGTGAATGCCTTGTTCCGCACCGCGACGCGTCAACGTCCGAGCGACGGTCTCAGCATCGATGTGTTCCAAGCCGACATCCTCTACCCGACGAGCAACCTCGCGCCGCAAGAGAAGGTTGAGCAAGTCTCGCGTCTTTTTGTCGGAGCGAAGAGCGTGCCGCTGCTCGACCGCTACGCGCAGCAGCACGACATTGCGGGCTTTGATCTGGCGGTCGACTTCGGATGGTTCTACTTCATCACGAAGCCCATCTACCATGCCATCACCTTCTTTTCGCAACTGCTCGGCAACTTCGGGCTCGCCATTCTTGCGCTGACCGTCGTCATCAAGATTCTTTTCCTGCCCCTTTCGTACAAGTCCTATGTCTCGATCAGCAAGATGAAGACGTTGCAGCCCGAAATGACGACCTTGCGCGAACGACACAAGGGCGACAAGAAAGCCCTGCAACAGGACATGCTCGCGCTTTACAAAAAGCACGGGGTGAACCCAGTGGCGGGCTGTTTGCCGATTCTGTTGCAGATTCCTGTCTTTTTTGCGCTCTACAAGGTTCTGTTCGTCTCGATCGAAATGCGCCACGCGCCTTTCTTCGGCTGGATTCACGACCTCTCCGCGCCCGACCCGCTCGGCATGCTCACGCTGTTCGGACTGGTGACATGGCAAGTGCCGCAGCTGTTGCAACCGCTCAACTTGGGATTGTGGCCGATCGTCATGGGGCTCAGCATGTGGCTGCAACAAAAGATGAACCCTGCGCCTGTGGATCCTATACAGAAGAAGATCTTCGCCTTCCTGCCCATCCTGTTCACCTTCCTGCTCGGACGTTTTCCTGCAGGGCTCGTCATCTACTGGACTTGGAACAACGTGCTGACCATCGCTCAACAATGGGTGATCACACGCCATGTCAACCGCAACATGACGAAAACAAAACCACCCGACGCACAACGCACGCAACGACGCACACAACGACGCACACCACGACGCACGAACCCGCAGTGAGCACGGCGCACGAACGACATCGTAGATGGTTGCAAAAAGCGGGCATCCTGACGGCAGCCCTGCCTTACATGCAACTTTACGCGGGCAGCTTGC
>JABAAA010000012.1:3695-8387 GCA_014239005.1 Alphaproteobacteria bacterium
AAGCGGGCATCCTGACGGCAGCCCTGCCTTACATGCAACTTTACGCGGGCAGCTTGCTGGTCATCAAGCTCGGCGGCAGCGCGCTGGAGGAAGCCGAAAAGGATCTCACCGCTCACCTTGCGCACGATGTGGTGCTGTTGAAGCAGGTGGGCATTCATCCTGTGCTTGTCCATGGCGGCGGTCCGCAGATCGATCGCTTCGCCGAGAAGCTCGACTTGGAACAGAAACGTGTCGAGGGTTTGCGTATCACCGACAGCGCGACGAGGGATTGCGCGATGATGGTGCTCTCGCGCTTAGGCAAAAAGGTGGTGGGTCTGTTGCAGGGCGCGGGCGGTGATGCGCTCGCCTTGTGCGGACAGGACGCCGCGATCGTGCGCGTCGAGAAGCTGCCGCCGCAGCGACAGAAGAGCGGAGAGAGCATCGACTTGGGGTTTGTCGGCAAGCCGAAAGAGGTCGACGCGACCTTGCTGCGCCTGTTGATCGATGCGGGTTACATCCCTGTGTTGGCTCCTGTGGCGGCGGATGCGTCGGGCGCGCTGTTCAATGTCAATGCCGATGCTTTTGCCGGCGCCTTGGCGGTCGGCTTGAGGGCGAAGAGGCTGTTGTTGATGACCGACGTGGCGGGGGTGAAGGACGAGCAGGGCGATTTGTTGGAGGAGTTGGACGAGAAGCGTGTTGGCGAGTTGAAAGCGAAGGGGATTGTGCATAGCGGCATGCTACCGAAGATTGACACGGCGGTGGAGGCGAGTAGCGGAGGGGTGAGCACGGTGATTTTGGACGGCAGGGTGCCGCATACCTTGTTGTTGGAGTTGTTTACGGAGACGGGCGTGGGAAGCTTGGTTCGTGCCGTCAAACAATGAACCCAAAGTCTTGAGCGCCCTTTTTGCGCCTTTTTGTTAAAATCAGTCCCGTTCTGAGCCCGTTCTTACAGCTTCGCCTCCGCCCCCGTTGCACAGCGTCGTAAGATTCCCTCGATTCGCGCCGTGCGCTCGCCCAAGTCATCCCAAACAAACACAATTTTCGGAGTGAACTTCAACCCCAACGGCGCCGCACAATCCCGCTGCAACACCGGAGCCAATCGCCGCAACTCCAGCAACATTGCCTCCTGCTCTTCCGAGCTCACACGATCCTGCTTCGCAAAGGAAACATAAGCACACGCGCGCCGCAAATCCGCCGTCATGCGCACTTCGCCCACCAACAAGGGACGATCGTACAAAGCCTCGGACAACAACTCGCCACGCATCAATCGCTCGGACAAGGCATGGCGCAACAACTCGCCCACACGCTGCTGACGCTGCGAAGGTCCCGACCTCTTCGCCTTCTTCCTACTTCTCTCCATCCCCTCTGCCACCACCATACCATACGAGCTCGTTTGGGAAGTTCTTTCCACCCTCGACGATGTCGCAAAAGATTTTCATATAGCCGCTCATGCTCGGATCTCGTGGAGAAAGAAGCTCGCCGTCTCTTTCATCGCGTCGATGCTGTTTGCGCCTCGTCGACCTGCTCGACGACAAAGCACTCGATGCGATCCTGGTCTGCAAAGTCTTGAAAGTTTTCAAAGGCGATGCCGCATTCTGCACCCTTGGCGATCTCGCGCACCTCCTCCTTGAAGCTCTTGAGCTGCTTGACGCGCCCCTCGTGGACGACCTCTCGCTCCTCGCCGCGCAAGACGCGCGCGCGCGCGCCGCGCCGCATGCTTCCTTCCAGAACGGCGGCGCCTGCGATCTTTCCTACCTTGCCAATGGCAAAAACCTGCTTCACCTCAGCCAAGCCGATTCGCACTTCTCGCGTCGTGGGAGCGAGGGTCTGTTTGAGCTGCGCCTCGACCGCCTCCAAAAGCTCGTACAAGACGGAGAAAGGACGTATCTCGACCTTGAGCCCCTTAGCAAGCGTGCGCGCCTTTGCCACGGGCTTGGCGTTGAAGCCCAAGACCTGCCCGCCCGAAGCGGATGCCAACGCGATGTCGGATTCGGTGATGTCGCCGACCTCGGCGTGCAAGATAAGGATCTCCGCCCCCTCCAAGCGGATGCTTTCCAAGGACTGCAACACGACCTCCAAAGTTCCGTGCGCGTCCGCCTTGACGAGAAACGGAAATCGCCGCACGCCCGCCGCCAGATCCGCCTGCTCCAACATCTGCAGCACCGATTCGGGCGCCTCTTGACTTGCCAAAATCTTCGCCTGCCGTTTCGCCTTGCGCTGCTCGGCGCGATGCTCGCCTACCTCGCGTGCACGTGCCTCGCTCGCCACCGTGCGAAAAATATCCCCCGCCTGAAAATGTCCCTGCAACCCCGTCACTTGCACGGGCTGAGAAGGCAACGCCTCGGCACAAGGCTTGCCGTGTTCGTCCAACATGACGCGAATGCGTCCCCAGTTTGCGCCCGCCAAGACGACATCACCTTTACGCAAAACGCCTTCTTGCAAGAGCAGACTCGCCAAGACGCCGTGTCCCTTCTCGAGGCGCGATTCGATGACAACCCCCCGACAGCTGCCCTCTTTGCGCGCCGTGATCTCGCCCAAGTCGGCTTGCAACAACACCGCCTCCAGCAACTTCTCGATGCCCTCGCCCGTCTGCGACGAGAAAGGCACGCACAGCACATCCCCCCCCTTATCCTCGACCAAGACGCCGCGCGATGCCAACGCGTTCAACACGCTCGGCACATCGGCGCCGGGCAGGTCGCTCTTGGAAATGCCGACGATCAACGGCGCGTTCGCAGCCTTGGCATGGTTGATCGCCTCCACCGTCTGCTCGCGCACACCGTCGTCGGCAGCCACCACCAACACGACAAGGTCGGTCGCGCTCGCACCACGCGCGCGCATCAAGGAAAAAGCTTCGTGGCCGGGCGTATCCAAAAAGGTGACGCTGCGTCCGTCCGCAAGGATGACGCGCGACGCACCGATATGCTGCGTGATGCCGCCCGCCTCGGAGCGCGCCACCTGCGATTTGCGCAACACATCCAACAAACTCGTTTTGCCATGGTCGACATGCCCCATCACGACCACGACCGGCGGACGCGGAAAACGCTTGTACTGCTCGTTCCCTTCTTCTTCCAGTCGCGTCTCCAAGTCGGACGCATCGACCCTCTTCGCTTTGTGACCGAACTCGGCGACCACGAGCTCGGCGCTGTCGGCGTCGAGCTCATCGCTCGCGCCCGCCGCGATTCCCAAGCTCGACAGCACTCGCATCACATCGCCGAGCTGCTCCGCCATGCGATTGGCAAGATCCGCCACCGCGATCGACGCAGGCACGACGACCTCGCGCCGCACCTTCTCGCCGCTCTTCAGACGTTCTATCATCTGCTCGCGCTGGCGTTCGCGCGCACGTTTAATCGCCGCAAGCGAGCGTCCGCGACGACGCTCGATCTCACGATCCACCTCGTCCAACGCGTCGCGAATCGTCAGCTTGCCCTTGCGCTTCTCAAAAGCAGGCTTGACCTTCTTCAACGTGTTCTTGCTGGCGCCACCGCCCCCCCCGCGAGGCTTCACCGTCTCGCGCGTCCTCGGCGCAGGCGCCCGCGCTTTGCCGCCGCCCCCACCGCCCCCCTTTCCCTTGCTCTGCGTTCGCCCTGCTCCCTCGCGTTGGGGACGAGAGACGCGCGGCGTACGTGTGCTCTCCTGCTGCTCGTGCGCCTTCTCTTCCGCACCGCGCAACTCCGATTCGCGCGGCGGCGCAGAAGCAGGAGTAGGAGCAGCGGCAGCGGCAGGAGCATTCCTGGCATCGACAGGCGATGGGCGAGCGGAAGCAGCAGCCGCACCGCCCTCTTCTTGACGCGCGACCTCGCCGCTTCTTTCTTTCTCCTCGCTGCCCGCGCCCCCTCCTCCCCCCTTGCGAATGCGCCGCTCGACCTGAACGGTGCGCGTTCGACGATTGGAAAAGCTTTGCTTGACTTGTCCCGTCTCGAAGTTGCGTCCGCCGCGCTGTTTCGATCCTGATCTGTTGTCTGACATGCATAGCCTCCTGTGTGATACGTTTGCGTGGTGCGTTTGGTGATGCGTTATGCGTTTGGTGATGCGTTATGCGTTTGGTGATGCGTTTGCGTGGTGCGTTCGCATGATGCGCTCTGCGTTGATGAACGCTCGCGGATCGTCGCACGGGAAAAGGGCTCGCAACCTTCCGTCGATTCGCATTCGAGAATGCGCAAGAGTTTTTCGAAGCGATCGATCTCGTGCAACAATCGCTCTACCAGTCCCGTCGCAGCCGCCTTCTTGCTTCCGATGCCGACATAGACGATCTCTTCACGCGCAAACAGCCCGCCCAACGCCTGTGCCGAAAAGCGCGCACAACATACGGGAGAAATCTCGCGCTTACCTTTACTTTTACGCTCGTCTTTACTTTTGCCTTTACTTTCACTCTTGCTCTCGTCTTTCTCCGCCTTGAGAATTTTTCGTCTCTCCTCCAACGAAGACTGCGGCGTCGTGATCAGAGCGTTCAGGCATCCCGCTTGCGCCATCTCGACGCTACGCCGCGCTCCCGCCTGCGCCGCGCCTGCGCGTCGGGCAAGGGCGAGGAAGGAAAGGCAACGTTGCTCTTGGATGAGTGCACAAGAACGAAGGAAGGCTTCTGCTGTCTTCTTCGCGTTCTGCCTGCCGTCCAGTTTTCCTTTTTTGCCGTCGGGCTGCGCGTCTTCTTTCTTTTCTTTTTCTTCGCTGTTTTTGCTATTTTGCTTTTCGTTCTTCTTTGTTGCCGCCTGCCTT
>JABAAA010000012.1:8486-10189 GCA_014239005.1 Alphaproteobacteria bacterium
TTTCTTCGCTGTTTTTGCTATTTTGCTTTTCGTTCTTCTTTGTTGCCGCCTGCCTTGCGATGAGCCTTTGCGTTCCTGCTATCAATGTCTCCTTTTCGAGCGCGAGCCACCATCCTCTTCCGGGCAATTTTTCAGCGGCGTCCCAACAGAGTCCTTGCTCTGCGTCGTAGACGAATCGCAGCAGGTTGCGCCGCTCGTGCGTCTCGCGCGAGACGAAGCAACGTCGGCTGCGGACTCGATCCGCGTCATCAGCTCTGTCGCGGCTCGGAAGCGAGTGATGGATCATGATCTTCGCCTGATGTTGCGCCTGCTGCGACGGACAGCGCCGATTCGGGTTGCGTTTGTTCTTCGTTTTGTTCTTGGATTTGTTCTTCGTTTTGTTCTTGGGCTTGTTCTGCTTGGTGTTGTTCTTCGTTTTGTTCTTGGTTTTGTTCTTCGTTTTGTTCTTCTGGGGGTGGAGCCAAATCTTCTTCTGAAATCCACCCCAACGAGAGTCGCGCTTGCAAGATCATGTTGCCGACGGTTTCGTTTTGCAACTCCTCGTCCTTGAGGGCGCCTTCCTCTGCGTCCAGCAAGTCTTCTGGAGTCTGCCCTGCAAAGTCTTCGAGGGTGCGAATTCCCGCTTCTGCCAATTTGACCACTCTGGTCAGGTTGAGCTGTTGGCAATCGATCAGCTGCTTTTCGACTTGCAACTCCTTGAGTCGTTTCTTCTGCTCCTTGGTGCGTTTCTCGACGAAGGTGTGTGCACGACTTTGCAACTCGTTTGCCAAGGTTTCGTCGAATCCTTCGATGGCGGTGAGCTCTTCGACGATGACCTCTGCGACCTCGTCGATGGATGCAAAGCCCTCTGTGATGAGCAGTCGAGCGATGACATCGTCGACATCGAGTGCCGAGACGAACAAGTCGCGCCTTTTCAGGAACTCCTGTTCGCGCCGCTCGGAATCTTGACTTTCGCTCAAGAGGTCGATGTCGTAGGAGGTTAGTTGTGAAGCTAGACGCACGTTCTGCCCCCTGCGTCCGATGGCTTGCGAGAGCTGGTCTTCTTCGACGATGACCTCGATCTTCCTTTTTTCCTCGTCGAGGACGACCTTGGTGACCTCGGCGGGAGCGAGAGCGTTGACGACGTATGTTGCGATGTCTTCAGAATAAGGTACGATATCGACCTTTTCGCCTTGCAACTCGCTGACGACCGCCTGCACGCGACTGCCGCGCATGCCGACGCATGCGCCGACGGGATCGATGGACGAGTCCTTGGAGATGACGCCGACCTTGGCGCGCGATCCCGGGTCGCGTGCGCACCCCATGATTTCGACGACGCCGTCATAGACCTCCGGCACTTCTTGACGAAAGAGCAAGACCATCAGCTGCGGGTGGGTGCGCGAGAGGAAGATCTGCGGACCTCTGTTGTCGCGCCTGACCTCGTAGATGTAGGCGAGCGTTCGATCGCCGCGCTTGAGATGTTCGCGAGGAATAAGATGCTCGCGGCGAATGACACCCTCCGCCTGTCCCAAGTCGATGATCAGGTTGCCGTACTCGATGCGTTTGACGGTGCCACTCTCCGCCGTTCCGACGCAATCTTTGAACTTTTCGTACTGCTGTTCGCGTTCCGCCTCGCGCACCTGCTGTACGATCACATGCTTTGCGATTTGCGTTGCGATACGTCCGAAATCGTCGGGCTGCGGCAGCTCTTCTTTGATCTGTCC
>JABAAA010000012.1:10289-15695 GCA_014239005.1 Alphaproteobacteria bacterium
CCCACCGACAACGGCGTTCCTTCGACGACCAGCCGATAGCGATTCAAGACGATGGCTCCCGTCTCGCGGTCGATCGCCGCGCGGATGTCGTGCTCGCTGCCGTACTTGGAGCGCCCCGCCTTTTCCACCGCCGACTCCATCGCTTCGAACACCTTTTCCTTTTCGATGCTCTTCTCGCGTGCGACCGTCTCGGCGATCAGCAGCATGTCCGCTCGCTGAAACATCAACCCCTCCGCTTGTCCGCGTCGTACGCCGACGTAGAAACGACCAGCCGCGCCTTCGCCAGCGCATCGACAGGGATCGAGCGCCGTGCCGAAGAATCGACGGCAGCGCTCATCATCTCCACGACAATCCTATCATCCCCCTCCACCCCGACAAGCGTGGCGCGAAAACGTCGTGGCAACGGCTCCTCCTCCCGTTGCGGAAGCCTTGCGCTGTCTATCTCGAGGGCGACCTCGCGACCTGCAAAACGTCGAAAATCTTTCACGCGCGTCAGCGGGCGTTCCACACCTGGCGAGCTCACCTCCAACCTGGTGTCATGAGAAACAAGCCCCTCCCCCTCCAGCACGGGGGCAAGAGAGCGAGAAAGGGCGGCGCAATCGGCAAGGGTCATCGGAGTTCCATCGTTTCGTTCTGCAACAACTTGCAGTATCGGTGTTTTTGCCTCGCAACGCAAGCGCAGCTGCACAAAAACATACCCCTCTGCCAGCGCGGAGCTGCGGCAACGCAAGAAGACATCTCGACAGAGATCGGCGGAACGTTTCTTGCCAAAAAACAAGTTCTCCGCCACTCCTCCGTCCTCCCCACCCTCTCCGTCCTCTCCGTCCTCTCGCCCTCGAGGCGCAATGCGAGGTTTGCACCCCTCACGAGCATCGGCAGCAGAGGAACTCACACCTTCGTCATTCACCCTTTGCACCCTACACCCTTTGCCTTTAAAAGACAAGATTTCCAGCTTGTTTTTTCTTGACAAGAATTGGCGTCGGCGCAAGACTTCGATGCTTGTCTTGTTTCTTTTTTTTTGTGGCTCTTCTTTCGTGATCGCTTCGTTCTTCCGTCTTTTTGCACGCGCCCAACCCCGTCGTCGCTTGCCTCGCCACCATGTTCTCGTCACCTCCCGCCCCCAGCACTGGACTGTCATGCTGAAAGAGCTTTGGCATGCCCGCGAGATCGCGATGATCTTCATCCGCCGAGATATTTCGGTCCAGTATAAACAAACGCTGATCGGCATCCTGTGGTTCCTGTTGCGCCCGATAGCGACGGTCGCGATCTTCGCCACGATCTTTCGCTACATCGTGCGTTTTCCGGCGGGAGAAACCCCTTACGCGCTGTTCGTCATGAGCGGGATCGTGCCGTGGCTGTATTTTTCCGACGCCTTCCAAAAAGGGATCAATTGTCTGCAAGGCAGTGCCGGGCTCATCACGCGAATCTACTTTCCCCGCATCATTTTGCCGATCAGCCTTCTCGTCGCCCCTCTGGCAGACTTGGGCGTCGGGATGGGGGCGCTCTTGTTGGTCATGCTCCTCTACGGCGTTCTGCCGCCGCCGCACCTCGTATTCCTGCCTTTCTTCGTCTTGCTGCTGTATTTGTTCGCCTTGGGACTTTCTTTGTGCATCGCAGGTCCTCAAGCGATCTTTCGCGACATCGGCATCCTTTTAGGATTCGCGCTGCTCATGTGGCTGTACTTGACCCCTATCATCTACCCTTTGGACATCTTGCCTTCTTTCTTGCAAAACCTTCTCATCTACAACCCTCTGACAGGAATCGTGCAAAGCATCCGCTGGTCGGTGCTCGGATACGGCGAGCTGCCCGTACACGCGCTCGGGATATCGATCGTTGTCACCGCGCTGCTGTTGATCGCAGGCGTACAGGTCTTTGCTCGGTTGGAAACACGCTACATCGATCAAGTCTGATCGGAGCACCCGTCGATGTCCCTTGTCATCACAGCGACCAACCTCAGCAAGAGGTACAGCATTCATATTGACAGAGCATTCCGCACCTTTCGCGATACGCTCGCCGATGCCTTCCGCAACACGCCGAAGGACAAGCTTGTTCAAAAGTTTTGGGCGCTGCAAAACATTTCCTTTTCCATTCGAGCAGGAGAATGCGTCGGCATCGTCGGACGCAACGGAGCGGGGAAATCAACCCTCTTGAAAATTCTTTCGCGCGTGACCCTGCCTACCTCAGGCAAGGTCGTCTTGCGAGGAAGGGTCGCTTCCCTGCTCGAGCTCGGCACGGGCTTCCACCCCGAGCTCACAGGGCGCGAAAACATTGTACTGAACGCAACCATCCTCGGTGAGAGCCAACAGAACATTCGACGCAAAATGGATGCCATCATCGATTTTTCTGGAGTCGAAGCGTTCATCGACACGCCCATCAAACGTTATTCCTCCGGCATGCAAACCCGCCTGGGCTTCGCCGTCGCTTCGCATATCGAAGGAGAAATTCTCATCGTCGACGAAGCCATTTCTACGGGCGATTTCGATTTCCAAAAAAAATGCACCATGCTAATCCACGAGATCCTCAAAAGCGGACGCACCGTCCTGCTCGTCAGTCACGAAAATTCTTCCCTCGAAGAGCTCTGTTCGCGCATCATCCATGTTGCGCAAGGACAAATCGTTCAGGATTCCACCGATGTCGAGCAAGCCCTTGCAACCTATCTCGAAACGCCCCTCGCCCCCATCAACAAGGCATAAACTCACCCGCTACAAGGGGTGTCGTCATCGTATCATTGGGGACGAAGAAGCGCCTTCGCCTCTTGCAAGGTCTTTTCGGCGGCGCGTAGCAGCATTCCCAAATCGCTGGTGACACTCACGAAGTCTGCGCCCGTAGCGACGAACGCCTCCAGTGCCTCGATGCCCGGCGACAAGACACCGGTATGGCACGCCTCCCTTTGCTGCAAGCTTGCGATCGCCTTGCCGATCATCTCCACGACTTGAGGATGGGAGGGCTTGCCCAACAGTCCCATGTCTGCCGACAAGTCCGTAGGACCGAAGAAGACGGCATCGACGCCCTCCGTCGCGGCAATGGCGTCCAAATTCTGTACGGCGCGTTGCGTTTCGATTTGCACGATCAGGAAGGGGTTGGCTTCGGCAAAATAGCTTTTGTTGTCGCGCCCGTAGCGCGAGGCGCGAATCCCTGACGCTGCGCCGCGGCTGCCGCGCGGGGGGTAGTGAAGGGCTTGGACAGCTTGAGCTGCTTCTTCGGCAGAGTTCACCATCGGCACCATGATGTTTTCCGCCCCGATATCGAGAAGGCTTTTCAGCAGGACGGGGTCGTTCCACGCAACCCGCACGAGCGGAAAGGTCGGCGAGGCTTCGAGGATGCGAAGCTCGTGAAGACAGGTGGCGAGGTCGCGCGGCGCGTGTTCGCAATCGAGCATCATCCAATCGAAGCCCGAGGACGCGAGCGCCTCGACGACATTCGGCGAGCAAGAAGAACCCCAAACGCCGAAAGAGGTGGGTTTCGGGGTGGTGCGCCGTTGTTGCGACAAGTGTTCGCGGAAAGAGGAGCGCATGGCGGAAAAACAGAAAGGGTGAGCAGGCAGGGTGAGCAGGAAAGGTGAACAGAAAGAGTGAGAAAAGACTGGTCGCTCAAGGATCTAGCATAGCATAAAACGCACTTGGAGACAAGAGGTTGCGCACTTTGCCCTCTCGTCTCCCAGAATTTCGTTGCTTTTGCTGCCTTTTGCGCTAGCATGAAGCCATGTCCTCCGCCTCTGCGCCCGCCCTCGCCACCTCGCCCACACGCGAGACCTGCAAGACAAAAGTCTGCTGGAGCAAAGATTCCTGGCGCCGCCTGCCGCGTCTGCAAATGCCCGAATACCCCGACAACAGCTCCCTCCAAGCCGCCGAACGACAACTCGAACAACTCCCCCCCCTCGTCTTCGCGGGCGAAGCCCGAGCCTTGCAGCGACGGCTCGCGAAAGCGACACGAGGACAAGGCTTTGTTTTGCAAGGTGGCGATTGCGCCGAATCGTTTGCTCACTACTCTGCCGAAAGCATCCGCGACCTGCTGAAGGTCATCTTGGAAATGGCGGTCGTTCTCACCTTCTCGGCTACCTGCCCCGTCGTCAAGATCGGTAGGGTCGCAGGACAGTTCGCCAAACCTCGCTCGAAGCCGAGCGAAACTCACGACGGACAAGAGATCCCCATCTACCGCGGCGATTCGATCAACGACCTCGCCCCGAACGCAACAGCCCGCACCCCCGATCCGCAACGCATGATTCGTGCCTACCACCAGTCGTCAGGAACACTCAACCTGCTGCGCGCTTTCACCCAAGGCGGCTTCGCCGACCTGCGCAAAGTTCATCAATGGACGCATACCTTCGTCAAAGAAAGTCCGCAATACATCGCCTACCGCGACATTGCCCAACGTATCACCGAAGCCATCGCCTTCATGGAAGCCTGCGGCATTACCTCGAAAGCCGTCGCCCAAGTGCGCGAAACCGACTTCTACACAAGCCACGAAGCGCTCTTGCTCAACTACGAAGAAGCGCTCACGCGCCAAGACAGCATCAGCGGCGAATACTACGATTGTTCCGCCCATCTATTGTGGCTCGGCGAACGCACGCGATCTCCCGAAGGCGCGCACGCAGACTTCCTGCGCGGCGTCTGCAATCCGCTCGGCGTCAAGTGCAGCGCCGACGCGCGGCACGACGAGCTCCTGCGTTTGCTCGACCTTCTCAACCCTGATAACCACGCCGGGCGCGTCTCTCTCATCGTGCGCATGGGGGCGGACAAGATCGACGATGCCCTCCCCCCCCTGCTTCGACGTCTCACCCAAGAAGGACGCGAGATCCTGTGGATCTGCGATCCGATGCACGGCAACACCGTCAAAGCCGCCAACGGCTACAAGACGCGATCCTTCCAAACGATCATGCGCGAGATCGAAACCTTCTTCGCCGTCCATCGCGCTGAGGGAACATGGCCGGGCGGCATCCATCTGGAAATGACCGGAGACTCGGTGACCGAATGCATCGGCGGTGCACGCGCACTCAAAGAGGCAAACTTGGCAGACCGATACCACACCCACTGCGACCCTAGGCTCAATGCAGAACAGGCGTTGGAAATAGGGTTTCTCGTCGCAGACTTGCTCGCCAAGCATCAAAATAACGCAACCTGAATTCCTGTCAACAAAGCTCAACTCAATCCGACCCGACCCGATCCGATCCGATCCAAGCCGATCCAATCCAAGCCGAACGCACAGCTGACCGATGGGGGGAGACAAGAAACAACAAAGCGACAAAACCTCACGTCAGGCGAGGTTTGCCGAGGAATTTGCCGAAGAATTTTCGCGCACCGACGCGCGCACGCTCGAAGACTGGAGCGATTCCTATTTTCTGAGAACGCGTGAAATCGTGCGACGATACGGCGATGTTCGCGTCACCTACGCCCTATTCATGCGAAG
>JABAAA010000130.1:0-1360 GCA_014239005.1 Alphaproteobacteria bacterium
CGATCGACACGCCCAACGCCGCACGAATCGTCCCTGCCTCAGCCTCTTTCGGATCGGTCGCCCCCATGATTTCGCGATTTCTCTTTACCGCTTCCTCCCCCTCCAACACTTGCACAACGACAGGCGCGGATACCATAAACGCCACCAACGCATCGTAAAAAGGACGATCCTTGTGAACCGCATAAAACGCACGCGCCTGAACCGCGCTCAGTTGCACGCGACGTTGCGCTACCACGCGCAATCCCCCCGCCTCCAGCAAGGCAACGACCGAACCCGTCAGGTTGCGCTCCGTCGCATCGGGTTTGACAATAGAAAGCGTGCGTTGCGTCTTTTCCGTCATGAAACTCCTCCCCGAAATCTGCTATCGTGTTGCCTCGACAAACACAAAGAACGACAGCCTAGCAGAGCAGCCCTTTGCCGACAAGGACATTGTGAAGCCTGAACCATCATTGGATTGCTACACCTTCCAAGCCTCCGAGCGCATAGGACGAATCTATGCCTGCTCGCGCGCTGCCTACCCAGCCTTTCGCGCAAAGCACAAGGAAAAGCAAGACTTTCCCGAAGCCTGTCCATCCCCGCACCTCCGCGCAAAAGAGGTTATTACAAAAGAGGTCACTAAGAGCGATGCTGCGCGAAGCGCATCCCCCGAAGCAGGAGCAGGAACGTGCCTCGTTCCCCTGCTGCGTCCTAACAAGATTGCTTCTGGGGGAGGAAGCCCAGAAGAAAAAAGCTACCTCTTCGTGTTGGACGACATTGACGACTTGTGGAGCTGGGCGCTTTTGCCTTCCCGTCTTGGAAATCTCGTCGCCGAGAAACAGTTCCTCCTTTCAGGCGTAGAAGAGTCCTCCCCACGTCACCGCGCCGTGTTGGCTTGGGCGCTCGCCACCTATGCGTTTGAACGTTTTCGCACGCAACGAAGCCCGCCTCCGTTGCAGCTGGTGCTGGAAGAGGGGGATCGCGCCTGCGCGGAGGAAGCGTATATCCTCTGCCACGGACGCGACCTCATCAACACGCCCGCCAATGTGCTGGGCGCAGAGGGGTGCGAACAAGAAGTCCGCAGCATCGTAGAACAACGCGGCGGCAACATGCACGCGATCTGCGGCGAGGCGCTGGTGCAAGAAAACTATCCGCTCATCCACGCCGTCGGACGCTCGGCGCGCGAACAGCCGCGGTTGCTCGAAGTGCGATGGGACGCACCCGAGTGCGCCTCGACGCGTACGAGTGGCAGCAAAGTGAAAAGCCTCGCCCTTGTCGGCAAAGGCGTCTGCTTCGACAGCGGAGGGCTCAATGTGAAGGACGCACGCTCCATGCGGCTCATGAAAAAGGACATGGGCGGCTTGGCGCATGCGCTCGCGCTCGC
>JABAAA010000130.1:1392-3905 GCA_014239005.1 Alphaproteobacteria bacterium
CCCTGCGTCTGTTGCTGCCCGTCGCCGAGAACGCCGTCTCGCGCGATGCCATGCGTCCTTCGGACATCTACGCCAGTCGCAAAGGGGACACGGTCGAGATAGGACACACGGACGCGGAAGGACGCCTGCTGCTCGCCGATGCCTTGTGGGAAGCGAGTGCACCTTGTTCGCGCTCGGGCGACGGCGCGTCCTCGTGTACGTCCTTGCCCGCCGCGGTTGCGCCCGACCTTGTCGTCGATGTGGCGACCTTGACCGGCGCTGCGCGCGTCGCCACCGGTCCGCAGTTGCCGAATATGTTCGCCAACGACGATGCACTCGCCGAGCAGCTTCTCGAATGCGCACGGCAAGTGCAAGATCCGCTTTGGCGCATGCCCTTGTGGCAAGACTATCGCCACGCCTTGCGCTCGCCTGTAGCCGACCTCAGCAGTAGCGGCAGCTGGCCTTACGCGGGCTCGATCACCGCCGCGCTGTTTTTGCAGAACTTCGTCGCGTCGGGTATGATGTGGATCCACTTGGATGTCATGGCGTGGAACGAGCGCACGCGAGCAGGAAGACCCGAAGGCGGCGAGCTGCAGGGCGTCCGCGCGCTCGCTACGTTCTTGGACGCTTGGAGCCGTGATGTCTAGAGCTGTTTGTCCCCCACAGCAACCATGAAGATTTCTATTCAAGAAGCTTTGCATCTGTGGCGCGAAACGTTGCGCGCGGTCGTGCGTCACGAAGACCCCGACCTGACGACCCGTCAGATGCTGGTCATGCTGGTCGTCTATGCGCCGTGGGCGCAGAAGGTGCGCGTGCGCGACTTGGCGGAAGACCTTTCGCTTTCCAAGCCTGCGATTTCGCGCGCGCTGGATCGGCTGGAACAGCTGGGCTACGTTCGCCGCAAGGCGGACAGCTCCGACGGACGCTCGGTCGTCTTGCAACCGACGATGCGCGGCTCGAAGTTTCTTGCCGACTTCGCCGAGTTTGTCCAACAGGCGATCGATCGCCTTGCCCAAGAAGGCGTGCCGAGTGCCAAAGAGGATTCGTGAGTCGGTATTTGCGAAGAAAGAGCGTGTTGCGTAGGCATGACATGTCTGCTAGATTTCCTGCTGAGTTGTTCTTGTCGCGTCGTTGATGGATGTTGGATGCTTTCATATTTGCTAGGCTTTCTTTCTTCAGAGATCGGTATTGATTTAGGAACGGCGACGACTCTGATCTATGTCAAGGGACGAGGCATCGTGTTGAACGAACCATCGGTCGTCGCGGTGCGCAGCGGCGACACGCGCCAAGGCGTACGCGTCCTCGCAGTGGGCGAGGAGGCGAAGACGATGCTGGGGCGTACGCCCGGCGAGATTCATGTCGTGCGTCCGTTGCGCGAAGGCGTGATCGCCGATTTTCATCTTGCCGAAGAGATGATCACATATTTCATTCGCAAGGTTCACAATCGTCGCGGTTTCTCTGCACCGCAAGTGGTGGTGTGCGTTCCTTCGGGAGCGACGGCGGTCGAACGACGAGCGATTCAAGAATCGGCGGCTTCCGCCGGCGCGCGCCGCGTGTATCTGATCGAAGAATCGGTGGCGGCTGCTTTGGGAGTGGGCTTGCCGATCCACGATCCGACCGCCTCGATGGTCGTCGATGTTGGCGGCGGCACCACCGAAGTCGCCGTGCTCTCGCTGGGCGGCGTCGTTTATTCGCGCTCGATCCGCATCGGCGGCGACAAAATGGACGAGGCGATCCTTGCCTTCGTGCGCAAGACGCACAACTTGCTCATTGGCGAGATGACCGCAGAGCGTGTCAAGAGACTCATCGGTTTGGCGGTGATGACGAGCGCCGATCGTGAGGAGACGCTGGAAATTCGCGGTAGAGACCTTATGAAAGGTATTCCGAGGGAAATCGTCGTCACCTCGTCGCAGATCGTCCGCGCGCTGGAAGAACCGGTGCGCCATATCGTCGACGCCGTGCGCGAGGGCTTGGAGAACACCGCTCCCGAACTCGCCGCCGACATCATCGACAAGGGAATCGTGCTGACGGGCGGCGGAGGCTTGTTGCGAAACTTGGATACCGTCATCCGCGAGGCCGTCGGCGTGCCCGTCTCGGTCGCCGAGAACGCACAATCGTGCGTCGTCTTGGGAACGGGCATGTGCGTCGAGCATTTCAAAGCCTTGCGCGGACTGCTCAGCACGCACGCCTGAGACAGCGCGTCTCCCTTCCATGCGCGGTCATTCCTTCTTGTCTCCTGTGGCGATGCTCTCGCGGCGTGCGCGCCTCTTGCTGTTTGGCTTGCTGCTACTCGCGCTCGTCCTGCTCTTCGTTGTCTCCCCGAAGCTCGCTCCGCTCTTGCCGCAGAACGTGCCGCTGCTCGACTTTGTTGCGGGCAGCGTGCAAAAGGCGGCGACGCCCTTTCGTGCCGTTTCGGCAAAGCTCGAGCGTTTCTCCTCTTTGAGAGACATCGAGGAGAAACATCGTCTGCTGTCGCAAGATTACGAATCGCTTCTGTTCTTGCACGATTACGCGAAATTGCTGGAAGAAGAAAA
>JABAAA010000131.1 GCA_014239005.1 Alphaproteobacteria bacterium
GCGCCGTCGATCGAAACGCAACAGAGTCCCTGGAATCTTCCGATGCCATGCTCGTCGTGGACGACGAGGTCGCCCGTGCCAAGCGTACGCGCTTCTACCAACAACGCTTCCAACGGACGCGTACGCGTACGCTTTCGTTCGTACGTGCCGTAGCGCTCGCCGAACAGATCCGATTCGCTGACAAGGCAGAACGAAGGCGAATCAAAACCCTGCCGCAAGGATAACACAACCCCGCCCGCAACCCCCTCGCCCTCGCCCGTCAAGACGGCGTAATCGCGCGTGGGTTCGACAGGAACGGCGTTCTTGCGCAACCGCGTTGCCAAGCGCACGAGCGCCTGCTCGGAAGGCGCAACGAAAGCATGGCGTTTGCGTCGCACGCGTGCGCGCAAATCCTCGTAGAGTCGATCTTGCCGAAGGGCGAGCGCGAAATCGGGACAGGGTCGACCGCCGCAATCGATCGACGGCAACCTTGGGGCAGACACAGAAGGCGCAAGCGAGGGCGCGCGATGCAAACGCACCGTGGCGCGAAAGGTGTTGTACGCAAACTGCTGCCACTCCTGCTCGCTCAAGTAGAGCACTTCAGACGGCAAGGAGGCGCGAACCCCTGCTCCATCTGCCTCCGCCCCTTTTTTACGCGCTTTCTCTGCTTCTTCGTGCAAACGCTGGCGCGCTTGGGCGTGGTCGGCGATCGTCTCCAGGCGCAGCTTGCAAGCCTCGCGCGTCTCCTGTCCCAAGACCAGCAGGGTTTCGGCGGGCAGGTGATCGGCAAGGGTGGACATGCGATCAAAGAACAAAGGCAGAAGGTGTTCGAATCCGTTGGTCGCCTCCTCGCGTTCGGCAGCGGCGAAAAGAGGATCGCGCATGGCAACCTCGACGCCGAAGCGCTGACGGTAGCGTGCGCGGAACGCTCGCCACCCTTCCGACGAGAGCGGAGCTTCGCTCGCTTGCAAGAGTCGCACTTGTCCGAGCCGCTTGACGCTGCGCTGAGTGAGCGCGTCGAAAGACTTGACGGAAGCGACCCGATCACCGTCAAGATCGATTCTGACGGGCTGCTTTTCGTCGGAAGGAAAAATATCGACCAAGCTGCCACGCAACGCAACATCGCCCGCGCGACGCACCACCTCTTCGCGCACATAACCGTTGCGCACGGCAGTAGCGAGGAAGGCTTCGCGTGCGAACACCTGTCCTTCGCGGATGGTGAGCGAAGGATTGTCCGCAACAAACGTTTTCGGCACGACGCGTTGCAGCACGGCAGCAAGGGTGGTCAGAACGATGGCAGGAGCAAACGACGCAGAAGCGGACGAAGCGGCAGACGAAGCGGCAGAAGAAGTGGCGATGTGCGACAGACGATCGAGGCAGGCGATACGTGTTGCAACCTGCTCGCGCGATGGGGAGACGCGATCGTAGGGCTGGCAATCCCAAGGCGGATAGCACAGACGCTCCACCTCTGGCGCGAAGAAGGAGAGCGCCGCCGAGGTCTCGTTGAGCGCACGCTCGTCGGCAGCAACGAACAGCAGCAGCGAACCTTTCGAACAATAGCGATCGTACAGCGACGCCAACACCGCTGCGCTCATGGCGAAGGGAACACCGCACAGCGGCAGCTCGGCGCCCGTCTCCAGCGACGGAAGACGCTCGCTCAGCGAAGAGAGAAGGGGGGACGCAGGAGACAACTTCATCTCGTTTGCAAAAAGGTTCTCAAGGCGCGCAACAAGCATGTTTCTTCTTCGCTCTGCGGCGCGAGCCTGCCGTGCAACAGGTCGAGCAGTTCGGGTTCGGATCGCTCGAACAATGCCTCCAGCGCTGTCAATCGCGCCTCGTCTGCAACCCCCTCTGTCAAGATCGATGCCACCCACGCGCCGTAGGTCGTATCGAGCTCGCGCATACCTCGACGCGTTGCACGATAGAACAGCCGTTTGCAACGCACCGCATTCGTGTCGTCCGTCGTCATCGGCAGGCGGCGAGCATTAAAATGAAATCAAGAGGAGGTGTGGCTTTCTTGAAGCCACTCGCCTGCAAAGTACAGCGATCCTGTCACGAGCAGGCGTTTCGGCAAGTTCGGATCTTCTGCCAGCGTCGCGCAAGCCTCCGCCCGACTGCTCGTCGGCGTGATCTCGATCCCGCCTTTGCGTGCGTGCGTGGCAAGCTCTTGTGCTGTCAAAAACGAGCCTGTTTCGTTGTCGGCGCTTTCGCAGGCGAAGGCACGCGCGACCTTGCCCGCAAAGGGTTCGAGGAAGGAGTCGATGTTTTTTCCGCGCATCATGGCGATGATCATACAATAAGGTTCGCCGTGCCAGTGCTCGTGCAAGGCGTGTGCGATAGCGCGCGCGGCGTGGGGGTTGTGTGCGCCGTCGAGGCGCACTTCCCATCGCCGATCAAAGTTCGGTATCGAGATGCGTTGTAAGCGGGCGGGTTGCGAGAAGGTTGCGATGCCGCGAGAGATTCCTTGCACCAAGTTTTTGGACGAGCAAGCGATGCCACCTTGCTCGTGCAAGGCGAGCAAGGTAGTAGCGGCGAGCGCGGCGTTGTCCCGCTGATGCGTTCCCAGGGCTGCGGGAGGGGGAAAAGCAAACTCTTGGTTTGCCAGCAATGGCGCGCAGGGGTGGAAGTGTAAGAAAAGAGCGGTCTCTTCGCATCTTGTCGTAAAGTCGCGTCCTTGCAACAGGCATGGAATCTTCAGGTCGTGCGCGTGCGCCAGCACGATATCGGGGCAGGGCTGCGCTGCGGAGACGATCAGCGTGTGAGGTTTGGCGATGGCGACCTTTTCGCGCGTGATCGTTTCAAGGTTGTTTCCCAAGAATTGCACATGGTCGATATCGACGGGCGTTAGAACGGCGGCGCGAGTTGTCGTTGCCAAGTTCGTAGCGTCCAACCTTCCTCCCAAGCCCGTCTCCAAGACGAGGAAGTCTGCGGGTTCGGCTGCAAAGGCGAGGAAGGCTGCGGCGGTGGTGATTTCAAAGAAAGTGATGGGCTGTTGTGCGTTGGCGAGGGCTGCGCGCTCCAAATAGGTTGCAAGTGCGCTGTCTGCGATCGGCGTTGCGTTGAAGCGCATGCGCTCGTGAAAGCGACAGAGGTGGGGCGAGGTGTAGGCTTGGACGGACAAGCCCGCCTCCAGCAAGCTCGCCTCGATACAGGCGAGCGTCGATCCTTTGCCGTTCGTGCCGGCGATGTGGATGACGGGGGGCATGCGGTCTTGCGGCGAATCGAGTGCGCGCAAAAGGCGTGCGCATCGTTCCAACGAGAGATCGATCTTGCGCGGATGAAGGGCGCGCAAACGCTCCAGCCAGCGTTCCGATTCAGCAGACAAGATAGGGCTTGCAGTCTCGTCAGTCGGCGGCGGCTTTGAGCGAATCGTCGGGCAAGACGGCGGTCATGCGTTCGCCACGGACGCGTCGCCGATCTGCCAGCCTTTCCGGATTGCGTTGCCTCTCTCGCTGGTCACAACAAAGCAGGCGCAGCAGTTGCGCGAGCGTGCGGCGCAGCAAGCGTCTTTCTACGACAATGTCGATGGTGCCATTTTCGCGCAGGCATTCGGCGCGCTGAAAGCCTTCGGGCAGTTTTTCGCGCACCGTCTGTTCGATGACGCGCGGTCCGGCGAAACCGATGCGCGCTCCCTTCTCGGCGATTTGGATGTCGCCCAGCATGCCGAAACTTGCAGTGACGCCGCCCATCGTGGGGTCGGTCAGCACGACGATGTAGGGTTGCTTTGTTGCGCGAAACCGTTGAAGTGCCGCGATCGTGCGCGGCAGTTGCATCAGCGCAAACGGACCTTCTTGCATGCGCGCGCCGC
>JABAAA010000132.1 GCA_014239005.1 Alphaproteobacteria bacterium
CGAATTTTCCAAACAAAAGGGTGTTTTCGCTGCTCGTTCCTGTGGCGGAAGTTGTCACTCTGGGAACGACGTCGAGGTTGTCTCCTTCCAGTTCGATCTCTGCGACGAAAGCTTGCAGATCTCTCGCGCCGAGGCTCAAGTAGAGGTCGCTTGGGTTTGCGACTACCTCGGATGCTGTGAACTGGAGTTGGAACAATGCGTCCTGCGTGACATCCTCGAGGTTGAGGGTGATATAGTTGTTTTCGTCCTTTGTTCCGTCGCTTTTTCTCATGTAGATGTTGAGATTATCGTTGTCGATCTCGCCCTGTATGTAGTGTTGTTTCCAGTAGTCGGCATCGTCGGTGAGGATTGCCCCTGTTCTTTGCCCTGCGGGCAAGACGATTCGGATGAGGTTGGACGTGCCGCTTTCTTCGGGTTCGATGGTGTCGTGCCCGTCCTTATCGTCTGAGTTTTCTGCCGGGTTGTATCGATAGATATAGGTGTCTTCACCTGAGCCGCCCGTTAGCGTGTCGTCGCCCCTGCCGCCTTGCAAGGTGTTATCGCCACTTCTACCGGTGGTGGTGTCTTCGTTGCTGCCGACGATTGTGTCGTCGTATTGGCTACCTTTGATGTTATCGATATTGATGAGTCTGTCGCGATGTTGTCCGTCTGGCTCCCTTCGCTCGACCACCCCTGTCTCCAGATTGGCGACGATGCCGTCTTTTATTATGCCACCTTCGTTTTGTTCGTAGCTGACGCCTGCGCCGCCGGAACCTGGTGCCTCTGCGACGATGACGAGGTTTCTGTTCAGCTCTGAGTCTGAGAGCAACACGCGTAAGTCATCTGCCGCAACTTCGATGATTTCCAGCCCTTGTAGAACACTGGCTTTGATCGTGACTTCTCGAGGCGGCGTGTCGGGATCGTTGTCGGTATCGTATTGAAAGACGAGTTCTGTATCTCTTCGCTGATTGTTGAAATCTTCTATGACGAGCCTGTTGCCGGCATCGATATCGAGGGTGAGTCCCGCGTTGTCGTTGGAGGTTGTGACGATTTCCTGTTGTCGCAGTTCCAAGACAAAGTCCTGTCCTGCCTTGCCGTCCAGCGCGTCGATTTGTGGTTGCGTCAATGTGAAGGGGGTAAGATCGATGGTGATGGAGCCGATGTCTTTGTCGGCGTCGCGGATGGTGTCGTGGTTGTCGGTTCCTCCCGCCTTGTAGATATAATCGTCTCTGCCTGCGCCGCCCAACAGGAGGTCGGTGCCGTCTCCGCCGTCGAGCGTGTCGTCGCCCGCGTTTCCGTGGAGCGTTTCGACCTTGCTGCTGTCGCCGCCTTCACCGCCTTCCAATATGTCGTCCCCCGTTCCCCCGACTAGTGTGTCTCTACCCGTTCCGCCTTTGAGAGTGTCTTCCCCCGCTCCACCGTCGAGGACATCGTCGCCTGCATCGCCGTAGAGGGTGTCGGCGCCTGCCTCTCCCTCCAGAATATCGCTGTCGCCGCCGCCTCTGAGAATGTCGTCTGCGCCGCCGCCGTAAAGTGTGTCTTCTCCTGCCCCACCTTCCAGGGTGTTTTCGATGTCGTCATTGCGGTCTGTTTCGCTATCGCCTCGGATAATGTCGTCGTGGTCGCTACCGATGACATTTTCGATACCGATGAGATTATCCCTGTCGGCATGGCCACCGCGATGAGTGTTTGTGGAAAGATCGACTCGGACTGCGGAAGATGCCGAGTAGTCGACGGTGTCGCTACCTGCGCCGCCGTAGTAGGTGTCTTCGCCACCCCCGCCCTTAATGATATCGTCGCCGTCCAAGCCCCTGATCGTGTTGGGCAAGTCGTTGCCTTCCAAGATGTCCTTATGCTTGGTTCCGATCAGGTTGGCGATGTTATTAAAAGTGTCCCCTGCCGGTCCGCCTGTTGCCAAGCTGGCGGTGATGACGGTGCCATCTAGCTCGTTTTCGTAGGCGCTTTCGTAGGAAACCGTATCGACCGCGCGCCCCCCGACCCCCCCTGCCAGCACCCCGATGAATTCGTTTTTGATGTTCAAGGTGTCTTGATGGACATAGCCTTGATTGACGAAGTTTTTCATCAAGGTTGAAGCCGAAACGGTTTGCTCGTCCGTTCCCACGACGATCGTCAGCGTGAAGAGTCCCGCGTGGACGGGATTGGCTGACACGCGGATATAATTTTCCGTGTCGGTGATGCCGTTTTCGGAGAATTGTATTTGCAAATAGTCGAAATTGTTATTGGCTTGGTCTGTTTCTCTGACGCGAATGAAATCGATACCGTTTTCCTGCAGTTGGTCGAACAAATCTTGGTCGTTTTTCCCCACGATGTCTCCTGTCAGGGTGGGACCTCTGAGATGGATTCGAATGTTCGTTCCGTCGGCGTCGTTGATGGTGTCTTTTCCGTCCCTTCTGCCCGTTTGGTAGTAGTAGTAGTTGTAGATGTCTGCCCCTTCGCCGCCTTGCAAGATGTCGTCGCCGCGCTGTCCTTCTAGGGTGTCTGCGCCTTTGCCCCCTGTCAATGTGTTGGCGTTGTCGTCGCCCGTCAGGGTATCGTCGTTGTCGCTGCCGATGGCATTTTCGAATCCTCGAATTCTGTCGAGGGGTCTGCTGTCGGTTGCGCCCAGTGCGATTTGGTTTTCCAAGTCGACGAGGACTCCCTGCTGCTCGTCCTCGTATGAGACGGTGTCTCCCTTTCCTCCGTCTGCGGCGAGGTTGTTGCTTCCGCCGTCGAGGCTGTCGAATCCTTCACCGCCTTGCAAGATGTCGTCGCCTGCGCCGCCTCTGATGAGGTCTCTGCCTGCGCCGCCTTCGAGGACATTGTCGCCATCGTCGCCGGTGAGGGTGTCGTCGCCCTTGGAGCCGATGATGTTTTCAAAGTTTAGCAGGGTGTCTCCTTCTGCGTCTCCTCCTGAATTTTCGTTAGTCCCCAGGTTGACAACGACTTTCTGCTCGGAGTTTTTGTAAGAGACGGTATCGGAACCCGCTCCGCCATCCAGCGCGTCTTCGCCTATTCCGCCTTCGATCACATTGTCGTTGCTGTCGCCCTGAATGTCGTCGTCGCCTTGAGATCCGATCACGTTTTCAAAATCGCTGATGGTATCGCGCAAGGAGTTGTCTTTGTTATCCGCCGTCTGTCCGCCTGCGCCGTCGTCAAGCCTGATGCGAACGGCTCTGTTTTCGTTCTCGTAAGAAAGCGTGTCGCTTCCTCCTCTGCCATCGAGGTCATCTGTTCCGCCTCCCCCTGCGATGATGTTGTCGTTGTCGTCGCCTTTGATCGTGTCTGCGCTGGAGCTTCCGATGACATTTTCGAAGTTTTGAATTTCGTCTATAACGGTGTCGGAAGTGTCCTTGGCGGTCTGTCCGCCTGTAAAATAATCATCCAGGTCGACGACGACACCTGTGTTGTGGCTTTGGTAAGAAAGCGTGTCGCCTTCGCTCTCGTCTCCCTCGTCGCCGTCCAGCCTGTCGTAGCCCTCTCCGCCTTCGATGACATTGTCCTTTTCGTTGCCGCTGATCGTATCGGCGCCTGAGCTTCCGATGACATTTTCAAAGTTTGCGATATTGTCGATCACATTACCCGCAGGGGAAGTGTCGACTGCTGTTTGCTTGCCGGTGTCGGGGTCGGGGATGAAGAGGTCGACGACGACACCTGCGTCTGAAGTGTCGCTTTGGTAGGAAAGCGTGTCTTCTCCTGTTCCTCCATCGAGCGTGTTGCCCGTGCTACCG
>JABAAA010000133.1 GCA_014239005.1 Alphaproteobacteria bacterium
ACTATTAGTATAGTTTCCGTATTCATTGAAACATGTCATAGAGAGTAACTTTTCTTGATTGTTAGAGAATACTTCGTCATGGTCATAAGTATACGTTTCATCTTTTTTATTTGTAAATGTTATTGTTACATTAAATATTAATGGGTCAGGAGTTGCTATTGATGTCATTAAGAAACTACTATTAGTTGGTACTATAGCGCCTTCACAACAACCATTACAAGATGCATTCGTAGAAGAATATACTGGGTTATTTGTTGTAAGACCTTCCATATGTTTAATATTATCAATTGTCCCCCATGCTCTTGGTAATACATTAGCTTCAATAAATGTACGAGTAGGTGATGTAGATGTTAAATTAATACTGTGTATTATTCTTCTACCATTATTATCTGTAAATGCTATATAATTAATAGCAGATAAAGATGAATTTGATGCTGCTAAATCTACCGTAAGAGTTGTTATATTATTTGAAGATGTTCCTTGAAATACACCATAAGTTCTAATTGAATTAGTTAATGATGGGAAATCTTCATGTAATGTAAATAAATATTGTCTATTAAGTACGGCAGGGTTTATAAGGATCTTCTCTAAAAGTATTTCACCTACAGTACTAATACTGTATTGTGCAGATGAATTGTTTACTCCATTAATAGCATATCTACCAACAGTTGTATTACCAGGAAATAATTCAACTGCTGGTGGTGTATTTTGTAAACCTCAAGAAAATTCAATATAAGGGTTAACTGTATCAGTGAATGCGTTTTCATGAATCTGAGCATATGAACCTAATATAAATGGTCTATTAGATGTAGTTTCAATTAATGATGTTACTGATATACCATTGTCAATCTCTACATAAAATACATATTCGCTAAGACCTGAATTATAATAATAATCAACTACTTTAATTCCTTTAATTAAGTTTAACTGATAACAAAAGAATTGTGAACCTTCATTAGGTTTCAAAGGAAATGGTAAAATAAAGCTTGTAGTTACTCCATTTACTGTAATATCAAATGTTCTATTAGCAATGACTGAACCAGTTCCTGCGTTTAATCTAAATGTAGTTAATGAAGATGACGTACTTGACGTATATCCATTATAACATTTGGGTAACGGTTCTACTATACTCCCTGAATTACAATCTCCATTTGTAGCAGATGTTGTAAGTATAGTATCTTCATCAAATGTTAAAGAATCATCTAATGCTCAGAATAAACCAACATCATCAATAGTTTGATTAAAGTTAGTTGGGTTATATCCTAATTCAAACCCTATTGGTGCATTAATTGATGTTAAATTAACTCCTGATATACTATTAGTACCAGTTGAATGTTCTATAGTTGACCCCAATGGAGCAATAGTATCTAATTGTACTATTCTACTTTGGTCTCAGTTAGGATAAGTTGCATTTTGATTATAACCGAAAGCTGTTGCATAAAAGAATGGATTAGTTTGATTAGTATCTGCATTAGTTAAGAATGTAATCTCTGTTCCTGTTGCAGTAAAGGTGAAATCTAAAGTAGATGTATCAATTGACAATGGAACTTGTGATAATAGATTCCTTACGTCATGTTCTAACTTTATTTCACTATCATGTCATCTTGATTGGTGATGATATAATGTAAATACTATACCGTCAATATTAAGTTTAATATGTTGAAATCTCACAGTTTCATTTGGTGAACCGACTATTACATAAGGTATTGTTAATTTCTGTTTTCTACCTTTAAGGAACTCATGAATTCTACTATTATCACAAGCTTGTAATGTATTACGGTAGTTATAAGTGTATTGGTTTGTTGCACAAGGTACATTAAGAATCTCTACTGTTAAAGTAGCACCTGTTGGGTATAATTGAGATACTAATATAACTGAGTCATCAGCTGTACCAAATACACCAGTAACACCAGTAATAGGTACACCGTATCCTGCTGAATATAATACTCCATTAGAATCACTTACTTGAATTATAGTGTTAGCATTAGCAATCCCTGGACTTAATACTGTTTTAAGATTAATTAAGTTAAAAAATGATGACCTATTAAATACAGTAGTATCTACTTGAAGAGTACCATATACTGAATTGTCAGATTCAATTTGAATTGTAACTATATCTGTATTACTATTGTAAGTAGTAATTAAGTTAGTTATATTAGCTCCTAATGAACCGAATAGATTCAATAGAACTTGTCTATCGTGAGCTAATATAGCAGGGTCTGTATTCCAATCTGTTGGTTGTAACGGTACAGAAGGTGTTATATCTACAAGAGTAGTATTAATATCTGTTTCAAGGAAACCTCAGTTAAATGTGCTTGCTAACGGGATAGTAAATGTACTTCTATTAACTTCTTCTGCTGTAAAAGATGCAAAACATCCTATTGATGGACATTCTATCTCTCTAATATGTTGTTTCTCAGTAGATACAAACTCTATTGTATAAGCATTGTCTCCTGAGCTATTACCTGTACCTACTTCTACACTATTTAGTAAACATGGAATGTCTTGACCCATTATCCAACAAGTTCCTGTAACATCTTTGAATATTATAGTTAGTTCTAATGATTCCAACTTGATAAGTTCTTCTCTCTTATCTTCATCCATCTTTGCGAATATTAGAGATAATGTATGATTGTAAAGTTTATAATCTCTTAGTGATTTATTACCTGTATACTCTGATGTTTCAGAGTTAGGTTTGTAATGTACAGGTAGAGTGGTTGTTGAATAACCTGTAATTCTATCCAAGTTATCATCGGTATATGTATATTGGTCAATTGTATCGAAAGGAATCATTCATACATCTGTTATTCCTCCTTTTACTAATTCACAATTAATATTACTTATACCCTTTATGTCTTTGCAAGCCATGTGTGTTATGTTGATTTATGTTATAAAAAAAAGGGATAAAGGTAAATTACCCTTACCCCTTATATGTTAAAGACTATTAATCCTTACACGAGTTATATAATCTTACGACTATAGAGTTACTGTTGAAGTAGTTCCATCACTATTCAAGATAGTAATAGTTGTACCTGCAACAATTGTTTTTGGTGCTTCATTTTCATTATTAGCAGTGAACTCTAAAGTTCCACCTACTAAATCATCAACTGCGATACCAGTACCTAAATCACCTGTACTCATACGAGCACCGTTCTTACGTCCGATAAGTTGAGCTACACCTGCTGCGGTTACAGCGATGAATGCAAAATCACCTGAAATTAATTCTTCATAACGGTTTTTAACTTCAGTAGTTAAACCTTCAACTGTAAAAGTTAATACTTGATTAACTGTACGGTTGTTAGTACCGATAATTGCTGGAGCTTGTAGTCCACCACCATCTTCACGCTTCACAGTCATTGGAAACCAATCGAAAGGATTTGAAGTAGCTGGGTTAGTATCCATTACGATAGCTGTAACTTCTGTTGCAGTTAAAGTAATAGTGTCGATGTTTCCTACGTTTACAGCGTATACTGCGCAGATTCCACCACGTCTTAATGCACAAGCTTCGGCATAAATACCAGTAGTCAATGTGCTACAAAATTGTTGATTTGCCATGTTATATTATGGTTTATATTGTGTGTTATTAATATTAGTTTACTAATTATAACAAGTATTCAAAAGCATAAGGGAAGAGATATAATAATCGCATTGCTGTTAGACAGAATAGTTGGGAACTAATAATTGTCGAGCCTTTACCTGATCATTAT
>JABAAA010000134.1 GCA_014239005.1 Alphaproteobacteria bacterium
ACTCCTTCATGCCTTTGGAGTACTTGAAGCCTGCAACGGTAGCGACCGACCTTCCGACAATGCTCCAAAGGTTCGGACCGATACGGTTCGCGCCGTCGGGTGCGAAGGTGTGGCAAGCCGTGCATTTTTTGGATAGGCTCTTGCCGTGCGCAACATCGGCTTCCGCCAACAGATCGGCAAGCGGAACTTCGGGTTCGGCGGGCTTCGTAGAGGCTTCGTCCGAAGAGGCATCGCCGCTCGACTCGACAGAGACGAGCGACAAGGCGACGCCTTTGCCGTGTTCTGCGCCGTGTTCCTCGCCGTGTTCTGCGCCGTAAAGCAACTCGGCGGCGAAGGCGGAGAGCGTGCCGATCAGCAGCGCACCCAGCACGGCGCCTAATATCTTGTTCCACAAAAGTGGGTCGCGATTCATCGTCGTTGGTTACCTCTTGTTGACCTCTTGAGAGGGACACAAAGTATCCCCGATTCTTTGTATCCCCGTCTCTCCGTCCCTTATAATCTCCCCCATTGCGCGTTGCAACGCGCGAGCAAACCGAGTATAGAAGGAGACATGAAAAAAAGCAATAGGAGTAGAGACAAGAGCCAGGGTAGGGGGGCATGACTCGAATTGTGATCGTCGTGCCTGCTCGTCTTGCGTCGCGTCGTTTGCCGCGCAAGGTCTTGCTGCCCGTGGCGGGCAAGCCGTTGCTGATTTGGGCTTGCGAGAGCGCGGAGCGTGCCAGACGGGTTTTGCAAAAAGACGGCGGGGAGGCGAGAGACGGCGAGGAGGCGAGCTTGCTCGTTGCCTGCGCAGAGCGGGAGATCAAGGATTGTGCAGAGCGGCATGGGTTTTCGGCCTTGTTGACCGACGCGGATTTGCCGTCGGGTTCGGATCGAGTTTGGCAGGCGGTGTCTCGGTTCGATCCGCAAGGGCGGACGGAGGTGGTGATCAACTATCAGGCGGACTTGCCCGACATCGCGCCGCGGGTGTTTGTCGATGCGGTGGCAGCCTTGCGTTCGAGCGGTGCCGACATCGCAACGCCTGTCGTGGCGATCGAGCGCGAGCAGGCGGAGCGTCCTTCGGTCGTCAAGGCGATCTTGGCGGGCAGCGAAGACGAGGAGGAGGCACAAGGGCAAACTCAAAATGCCAAACCCCAAAATGCCAAACCCCAAGATGCCAAACCCCAAGATGGCAAAACTCAAGATGCCAAAGGGTGTCGTTCCTATTCGGTCTTGGCGTTTACGCGTGCCTGTGCGCCGTGGAGCGATCGCGGGAGGGTTGCTCGTTACTGGCATCACATCGGGATTTACGCGTATCGCAGGCAGGCTTTGTCGCGTTTCGTGTCGCTTGCGCCCTCGCCTTTGGAGCGCCGCGAGGGTTTGGAGCAGATGCGTGCCTTAGAGGCGGGGATGAAGATCGTGGCGTTCGTCTGTGATTCGCAGCCTGTCGAGATCAACCTTGAAGAAGAACGAGCGGCGTTTGAACAACGCGTACTGGCACAAGAGGGGGCTAGGCTCTAGGGGTGAGGCACATGGCGAAGGAGAAAGATACATCGCGCTTGGGGGATGCGCTTGGTCGGGTTGCCTATCAGGGGATCGAAGGAGCGTTTTCGCACATGGCGTGCGGCGCGTTGTGTCCGCGCCATGCGCCCTTGGCGTGTCGCACCTTTGACGAGGCGTTGCGAGCGGTCGAGGATGGGGTGGCGGCGTTGGCGTTGATTCCGATCGAGAACACGTTGGGCGGTCGTGTTGCCGAGATTCATCAGTTGTTGTCGGAGACGAGCTTGTTCATCACCGGCGAGGGTTTTATGCCGATCGAGCATCATTTGTTAGGCATCGAGGGTTCTCGTTTGGAGGATGTGCGTTGTATTTTGAGTCATCCGCAGGCGTTGTTGCAGTGTCGGCGATTGGTGTCGAATCTGGGGGTTGAGACGGAGGCTCGGTTGGATACGGCGGGATCTGCGCGCGAGGTGGCGGAGCGCGGGGAGGCGGGGGTGGCGGCGTTGGCGTCGCGATTGGCGGGCGGTATTTACGGCTTGCAGGTTTTGCGCGAGCGTGTCGAGGACAAGCTTGGCAACACGACGCGTTTCGTCGAGATGGCGCGCGAGGAGGTTGCGGTGGAGAGGGATGTCGCCTGTTTGACGAGTCTGTTGTTTCGCACGCGCAGTGTGCCTGCGGCGTTGTACAAGGCGTTGGGGGGTTTTGCGACGAACGGGGTGAATTTGATCAGGTTGGAGAGTTATGTTCGGTATGACTCTCAGATGGCGGAGTTTTATGTGGAGGTGGAGGGCTCGAAGCGCGACGAGGCGGTGCGGCGAGCGTTGGAGGAGTTGCAGATGTTTTCGGAGCGCGTGCGCTTATTGGGAAGCTATGCAGCCGCGGCGCGCGGGCGATAGAGATAGCGCACTTTACTGATAGCACAGGGCAAGCGGTGCGCTATGTATGTATGGCACTTGCAACCTGCTTGGTAATTTTATTTTGGCGATTTGCTTTTGGTGATTAATTTTGGCGATTTGGCGAACGGCTTGCGTGCGGACAAGGTTACGGCTTGTTAGCAAGGATTTGGTTTACCTTGTTTTTCAAACCCATCGACGATGACTTCTTTAAACGCGTCGCCAGTTATCTGCCTGCCAAGGCTACCTAAGGACGCATAAGTTTCCAGCAAGGTGTCTGCTTTGGCATATCCTTTCTCTGATGCCTTACGGTACCAACGATCAGCCGTTGTCGCGCTATAGGTAACGCCGCAGCCTATGTCGTACAGCCCGCCGATAAGATGCATGGCCTCAGCTTTTCCTTGATCTGCTGCTTGCTCATACCACTTTAAAGCTTTTGCAGTATCTTGCTCGACACCGTTTCCATGGAAATACAGCACACCTAATTCCGTCTGCGCGTCGGCGGATCCTTGTTCTACTGCCTTACGCAGCAAAGGAACGGCTTCTTTGTATTGCTTCGCATCAAGAAATTTTTTCGCTTGCTGAAAATTTTGTTCGGCACTCTGTCCGTGCGCGTCAAAGGCGAAAGACAATGACAAAGGCAAGGCGAGCGCGAAGGCAACAACGGTGAAAAGATAAGAAATTTTGGAAGGCATGGCAGGAGTCCTCGTGAGGCTAAGGTTATGTCGAGGTTGGATTGAAGTTAGGTTGAGGTTAGGTTAGAAATGCGTAAAGTATCCCCAGTCTTTCACACGGAAGCATAGAAAAAAAACACGAGATCGTCAAGCAGGTCCGAAGCCGCGCGCCTTGTCCGTCCTCCCTCGACCACTAACCTCACAGCTCTCCAAGTCGCAACGCACCCTCGCCTCGCGCGGGCAGCCTCGAATCACAACATGCGTTCAACAAGACATGGTTTCCTGAACTATCCCCAACATCATTCCTCTCATAAATACGCCCGTTTCACTTTTGTACATCTCCAGCTTTTCCTTTGCCTCGCTGCTTCCCTGTTTTGCTGCTTGACGATACCATTGGTCAGATTCTGCCCAGTCTTGAGGAACGCCACAGCCTACCTCGTGCAAAAGGGCTAAAAAAAGCATTCCGTCGACGCTTCCCTGTCGCGCAGCCTTACGCAGCAAAGGAATGGCTTCTTTGTATTGATCCGCATCAAGAAATTTTTTCGCTTGCTGAAAATTTTCTTCAGCACTCTGCCCGTGCGCGTCAAAGGCGAAAGACAAGGACAAAGGCAAGGCGAGCGCTAAGGCAACAACGGCGAAAAGATAAGAAATT
>JABAAA010000135.1 GCA_014239005.1 Alphaproteobacteria bacterium
GATCTGCTCGATCGACACCGAGCGCACGCCGGCTCGCGCGTTCAACACAAGCGGCGCAAAGCACGCGAGAAAGATCAGGATGATCTTTCCGACATCGCCGATGCCGAACCACATGATGGTGAGCGGCAGGTAAGCAAGCGGAGGGATCGGACGGTAGAACTCGATCGGCGGATCGAAGACGCCACGCGTGACCCTGCTCATGCCCATCGAAATGCCAATCGGAACGCCCAAGACGACCGCAAAGGCAAAGGCGACGAAAACCCGTTTCAAGCTGGCAAGCACATGTTCCAACAGGGGCGCGTCGTTGAAGCCGACGCATTCCGGCGCAACTGCAGACGACAAGCCGACAAAGTTTGCCAGCTCGTGCAAATAGGTTTGGGCGCAAGAAATCAACATGAACTTTTGCCACACAAGGGCGGGCGACGGCAGGAACAACGGCGGTGCCAGCACTGGCTCCTCCAACGCGAAGCCCAGCCATGTCTGCAACCATCGCGCAACGGCTTCCCCGTCGCGCAAGAACCCCCACTCTCGCGTGAAGAACCACCACAAGGAAAACAGCGATCCTACTGTGACGATGCTGATCAAGCCGCTCTTGCCTTGCCCCGGCATGCCGTAGGAATCGACCACTGCCGCTTTCTTGTTCTTTTCGCCGCTGCCGCGTCGCTTTGCCCAAAAGGCGAACCACCAAATCTGAAGGTTGCGCAGGAAATTCGTCGTCTGTGGTTTCGAACTCACGATAGCCCTCCTCTAGAACTCGGGTTCTTCTTCGCCGTGGATGATCGAGAGGATCGTCTCTCGCATCTTGATAAAGTCGGCGCGAGATTTAATGCCGCGCGCATCGCCTTTGTCCAAGAAATCTTTCCAAAAGCTCAGCTCGTACTCGTGCGTGATGCGCCCGGGACGCGGCGACATGACGATCAGGCGCGTTGCCATGAACAGTGCTTCTTCGACGCTGTGGGTGATGAAAAAGACCGCCTTGTGCGTCTTGTGCCACACATTCAAAATCAGCTCTTGCATCGTCTCGCGCGTGAAAGCGTCGAGCGCGCCCAGCGGCTCGTCCATCAAGAGGATATCGGGGTTCGAGGTCAGCGCGCGCGCCAACCCGACGCGCTGTTGCATTCCCCCCGAAAGCTGGAAGACAGGATGACGTTCAAAGTCTTTCAGTCCGACGAGATCCAAGTTTTCTCTGGCAACCTTCAAACGCTCGCGCTCTCCAACGCCTTGCAGTTTCAGTCCGAACGAGGTGTTTTGCAAAACATTCAGCCACGGCAGCAACGCGTGCTTTTGAAACACAACGCCGCGATCCCTGCCAGGTCCCCACACATCTTCGAACACAACGCCGCGATCTCTGCTCGGTCCTTCGACCTCATTGCCTTTGATGCGAATACGACCCGATGTGGGCTTGATAAAGCCCGCCATCACATTCAACAGAGTCGTCTTGCCGCAGCCCGAGGCTCCCAGGGCGACGATGAACTCGCGATCACGCATCGCCAAGTTGACATCCCGCAACGCGATGACATCATCGGATCCGAGGTTGCTGGGAAAAACAACCCCGATCTTGTCAAGGTTCAGGACGACCTGCGAAGAACCCTTCCCTGCCTTTCCTGCCGATTCCGTTGTTCGAGACATGATCTCCTTACCTCTCCCCTTCTCCTCTTCTCCCGTAAACTTTTTGCCGTCCCCTCAGCGACCCCCCAAGCCCCCTATCTCTCTATCTCTCTATCTCTCTATCTCTCTCCCTATCCCCCTTTTGCTCCCTTTGCTCTCTTTGTTGTATTTATGCAAAAGCAAGCCCCCCGCGCGAAGTTGTAGCACAACGACTCACGAGGGGCAATACTTTTCAAAGATCGGTCAAGTCAAGATGCGATCGAACAAGTTTTTAACACTTGCCTGCTTTGACCATTTTGACGAACTTTGTGGTGACGGCACCTTTGTAGCTGCCTTTGACTTTGTCGATTCGGCCTTGTTCTTTGAGGAACTGAGCCGTGGACTTGAGCGCCTTAGCCACGCCGCCGCCGAGCCAAGCTTTGGATATCTGCTGGTCGATGGTCGGATAGTCGTACAGCTTGAGCACGCCGCCGACATCCTGCTGACGAGCACTCACCGAACGAGCGATGGCTTTGGCATTCTTGGTGCCAGGAGCGTACATCGCAGGATTGGCGCGATAGTCTGCGTCAGCTTCCGAGACGAGCTTGACGAACTGGCAAGTGAATTCGACATTCTCCTTCGTGAAGGCTTTACGCGCGACCATGGCATCGAAGGTGGCTTTGGACGGGTCCATTGTGCTCAGATCGCCTGAGGTGAGCAGGACACGCCCGTTGCGTTTGAGCGTCGACAGGATGGGATCCCACACGAAGCCGCCGTCGATATCGCCCCTTTTCCAAGCGGCAGCCATGTCGGGAGGCGAGAGGTCCAAGACATCGAGCGATTTCGAATCGATGCCTTTGGCTTCCAGCGCGAACATCAGATGGAAGTGCGTCGTCGAGCCGAAGGGAACAGCGATCTTCTTGCCGATCAAGTCCTTGTCGGACTTGATGCTTTTTCGCACCACCAACGCTTCCGCGTCGTTGATGTTGTCGTAGACATAGATCACATGCAACTTGACGCCACGGCTGTAGCCCGCGGCAGTCGGCGACGAGCCGTTCAGCGAAATATCCACGTCGCCTGAGGCAAGCGCGGTGATCACATCGGCGCCGGAGTTGAACTGGATAAGATTGACCGATTTACCGTCCAATCCGTTTTTTCCGATATCTTTCATCTGAGCCTTCCAGGGACCCAAGACGAGTTGATACCCGAGATTGACATCGGCTGCACTGGCATTGAGGGCAAACGCGCCCACGATGCCGACGGCAACCGCTTTCAAGACATGCTTCATCACATGACCTCCGAGTTAAGGAACAATGAGAACAAAACGCAGGGATTCGACGGGGTGCGTCAAACTTTCTTCTGCTTCTGTCCTCTTCTCAATAAGGCATTTGCGATCAAAGGGCGTGAACCATGGTCGACATCGCGACCGAAACTGCACTCCTCCCGAACCCTGCCTAACCCCACCGAACCCTGCGCGATGTGCGCAGAAGCAGGAGCAGAAGCAGGATGCCTTTCTGACACTTTTTTATGCGCTTTCGCCGACCTTGTCAAGCGTTTTGCGAAAAATATCGATCATCTCGTCGATCTGCACTTTCTCGACGATGAACTGCGGAGCGAAAATCGCGCTGTCGCCCGTAAACTTCACATGCAAGCCCTTGTGGAACATCGCTTTTTGCAGGGCGGAGCCTTGCTCGCCAGGGTTTTTGCCGTGCGCTTCCACCTCGATTCCTGCCATCAACCCGTAGCCGCGCAGGTCTTTGACCATCGGATGCCCTTGCAACGACCAAACGGCGTCGAGGAAGTAGGGCGTGAGTTCTTTGGCGCGTGCGAAAAGTCCTTCTTTCGCGTAGATCTCGAGGCTTGCCAACCCTGCAGCGCAGGCGACGGGGTGAGCCGAGTAGGTGTAGCCGTGAGCAAACTCGATGGCATTTTTCGGCGCGACTTCGGTGATCGTCTTGTAGACATCTTTGTTGGTCGCGACCGCTCCCATCGGGACGCATCCGTTCGTGAGCGCTTTCGCCATCGTGACGATGTCGGGCGTGATTCCGAAGGCGTTCGCGGCGAAGTCTTCGCCCA
>JABAAA010000136.1 GCA_014239005.1 Alphaproteobacteria bacterium
ATGTTTTTGGCGCGGACGGTGGCACAAACACAGATATCCTTACAGACGACGGCGGTAACATCGTCTTCTTGCAAGGAAGCAACAACGACTACGCAGGCGCGACCTACTCTTTCGTCCGTGCCGACGGAGGACGAGGCGACGCTGTAACCCTCACGGTGACCAAAAACAGCAACACGCTCAATGTCATAGAATTCACAAACTATCCTTCGTCGGGCTACAGCTTCTCTACGCGAAGTGGCGTTGTCGACACGGCAATCGCTGATACCGAGCTCGTTGTGCCAGCGAAAATAACAGGCGAAGGCAGCGAAAGCAGCCCGTTCTTGGCAACAGCTGGTGTCGACATCCTCACGGGTTCAGGAGAGCGCGATTGGGTGAGCTACGCAGGATCGAACGAAGGGGTCACCATCGATCTCCGTGCCGACCCTGCCACAGTCTCAGGCGGTTGGGCTGCGGGAGATTCACTTACAGCCATCAACAATCTGATTGGCTCGGACGGGGTCGACACTTTCACCGGCAACGGCAATGCCAACACCTTTCGTGGCGGCGACGGCGTGGACATCTATGTGTTTGGCGCGGACGGTGGCACAAACACAGATATCCTTACAGACGACGGCGGCAACATCGTCTTCTTGCAAGGAAGCAACAACGACTACGCAGGCGCGACCTACTCTTTCGTCCGTGCCGACGGAGGACGAGGCGATGCTGTAACCCTCACGGTGACCAAAAACAGCAACACGCTCAATGTCATAGAATTTACAAACGATCCTTCGTCAGGCTACAGCTTCTCTACGCGGAGTAGCGGTGTCGACACGGCAATCGATGGTGCCAGGCTCGTTGTGCCAGCGAAAATAGTGGGCGAGGGTAGCGAAAGCAGCCCGTTCTTGGCAACAACTAGTGCCGACGCCTTCACGGGCTCGCCAGGCGCGGATTGGGTGAGCTACGAAGCCTCGACATTGTTTGTCGCTGCTGATCTGGGCTCTCTCGCTCAAGGCGCCACCCCCCCTATTGGCGGAGCATTCGGCGACACTTTCACCGGCATCAACAACATCATCGGGGTGCAGGATAAAATAAACCACCTTAGCGGCAACAACAATGACAACACCTTGCGTGGCGGCAATCAAAACGATCACTTGCAAGGCAGGGGGGGCGCGGACACCCTTGAGGGCGGAGAGGGGACAGATACTGTCCTCTATGGGAGTTCTACCAAAGGAGTCAGGGTGGACCTGTCGTTGCAACAAGGACAGGCGCAAGCGGACTTTGAGACGAACACCTACGGCTTTACTGCCAACAACAACGACGCCGTGGGCGACATCCTCACCGGCATCGAGAATATCGAAGGGAGCAACGTGTTTGACGACTGGCTTACGGGCAATGATGAGGCAAACTCATTCGACGGAGGCGGTGGCGACGACCGTCTTGAGGGTCGCGGGGGTGAGGATACCTATCATTTTTCCGGACGAGACGGCACCGATACCGTTGTCGACGACGGCGGCGTAATCTACTTTCCGAATTCTAAATATGGAGGATATACCTATACCGTTAGCACCGATAATACCCTCACCATCAGGGGGGATGGCTTCCTGCAGAACACCATAGAATTCACCATCGATCCTTCTGCGTACACCTTCTCCTATCGGAACGATCAGGGCGTGACTACAGCAATTGATTACAATACCTTTACTACTCCTGACTCTTGAGCGTGGCGTTTGGGGGGAGGCAGAAAAGGGAGTGGCACGCTTTCTATGGAGTAGACAATATCGCGCGCGTAGCGCTTAACGAACTCAAGACGACGAAGTCGCATGGATTTCGTGCGCGACAACCCTTCGTCAGAAAAGCACCTCGCCATGTTGCGATGCCCCTCGCGCGCTCGGTGGGATTCGAACCCACGACCCTTGCCTTCGGAGGGCAATACTCTATCCACTGAGCTACGAGCGCAAACGATGTTCCATTCTAACACTCCCGCAACGCACCCCTTGCAAAAAATTTGAAACACACTACACTTCGCCTAACGAAATCTCCCCCAAGTCAACGGAGGAAGCCATGCCCGCAATCCTCGAATATCCTGTTCCGCCATCTTTTGCCAAAAAATCACACTTGGACGACCGGCAATACTCCGAACTCTACCACCGCTCGCTAGAAGACAACGAGGGCTTTTGGAAAGAACAAGCGACCACTTTTGTCCAATGGATGAAACCCTTCACGCAAGTGAAAGATGTTTCGTACGATACGCAAGACCTCCATATTCGATGGTTCTACGACGGCACCTTGAATGTGTGCGCGAACTGCCTGGACAAACACCTTCCGCACCGCGCAACGCAAACCGCCTTCCTGTGGGAAAGCGACGACGGCAAAGAATCACGCACCATCACCTACGGCGATCTGCACGACGAAGTTTGCCGCCTCGCCAATGTCATGAAAAACCTCGGCATCGCAAAGGGTGATCGCGTCACCATCTACATGCCCATGGTGCCCGCCGCCGTCTGCGCGATGCTTGCCTGCGCGCGAATCGGCGCGGTCCACTCGGTCGTCTTCGCGGGTTTCTCCTCGGAAGCGCTCGCCGGCAGGATTCAAGACTGCGAAGCAAAACTCGTCGTTACCGCCGACGAAGGGTTGCGCGGCGGTAAAACGATTCCGCTCAAACGCTCGACCGACAAAGCCCTCGAACAATGTCCCAGCGTCAACCATGTCATCGTCTACAAAAGAACCGATGCCAAAATCGAATGGCACGAAGGAAGAGACCACTGGTACCACGAACTCATCGCCGAAGCCTCGTCCGAATGTCCCCCCGAAGAGATGAACGCGGAAGATCCTCTTTTCATCCTCTACACCTCGGGCTCTACGGGCAAGCCCAAAGGCGTCCTGCATACAAGCGGCGGCTACCTAGTCTATGCAACCTTCACCCACAAATATGTCTTCGATTACCACGAAGGCGATGTCTTTTGGTGCTGCGCCGATGTCGGATGGGTCACGGGACACAGCTACATCGTCTATGCTCCGCTGGCAAACGGCGCTGTCTCCGTGATGTTCGAGGGTGTTCCGAACTACCCCGATTTCAGCCGCTTTTGGCAAGTGTGCGACAAGTACCAAGTCAACATCTTCTACACCGCGCCCACAGCTCTCAGAGCCATCTCGGCAGCAGGCAACGATCTCGTGCGCACGACCAAGCGTAGCTCGCTGCAACTGCTCGGCACCGTCGGAGAACCCATCAATCCCGAAGCATGGCGATGGTACTACGAGGTCGTCGGAGAAAGTCGCTGTCCGATCATCGACACTTGGTGGCAGACAGAAACAGGAGCTGCGATGATCGCTCCCATTCCCGGAGCGACGAAGATGAAACCCGGCTCCGCCTCGCGCCCAATGTTCGGCATCGAACCCGTCCTGCTCGACGACAAAGGCGCAAAGCTGGAGGGAACCGCCTCAGGAAACCTGTGCATCGCGCGCAGCTGGCCCGGACAAATGCGCACCGTCTACAAAGACCACCAACGCTTCGTCGACACCTATTTTAAAAGCTTCGCAGGATTCTACGCAACCGGCGACGGCGCACGACGAGACGAGGACGGATTCTACTGGCTCACCGGCAGAGTCGACGATGTGGTCAATGTCTCAGGACACAGGCTGGGAACGGCAGAGTTGGAGAGC
>JABAAA010000137.1 GCA_014239005.1 Alphaproteobacteria bacterium
TCCCCAGCGTGTTTGATAGCGGCACAATTGATAACGATTTCGTAACCTTCGTGTTTGACGATGGCGAGAAAGTCAAGATTGATGCCGACAGCATTAAAAAATCCGCCATCACCCTGGAGTTTGTCGGTCCGGATGGCTTAGGAGGAACGACTTCAGGAACGATTTCTGCAGCCGATTTGAAAGATATCTTGTTCCCCGAACAAGACTTCACATACGATGCAAACGCAGATTCGGTTGCCACACCCGTAAATATGAGGGGAAGCGGCGAAGTCACCATCGATATCACAGAGCTGACAAGCGCACTCGGAATCTCTACAAGCCAGACGCAAGAAGAGCAAATCCAAATCTTGTTGCCGAGCGGACGCTTCTCTTACGAAAAAGATGGAACGGATATCGTCCTCACCTTCGGCAACGAGGACCCCGCCTCCACTCTCCCCATCCACAGGGTAGTCCTGGACAGCACCGCGATGCCTAAGGTCAACTTGCAGGTGACGGCGGATGTCACGCTGTCTTTCGCAGACACCGCAGACTTGCTCGCTGCTTTGGATGGGACTCCGACTCAAGCGGTGCCCGCTAGCACTTCCATCACCAACACGAACAAAGGCGACCTCTACCATATCTCGGGCTCGTGGGAAGGAGTCGACAACACGGCAGATTTTTCCAGAATCAGCGACGATGTCACGCTCGACCTTGCCACCAAAATGGGCGAACTTTCCACCGTCACGCACAACTTCGGCGTCGGCGACATCCAGCATATCACAGGCGGCAGCGGCGGCGACACGCTTACGGGCAACAGCAACGCCAACATGCTCACGGGCAACGCGGGCATGGATACCCTTGACGGCGGCGCGGGAGGCGACACGCTCACGGGCGGCGTAGGCAACGACAAGCTTGACGGAGGCATTGGCGACGACACGCTCACGGGCGGCGCGGGCGTAGACACTTATGTCTATCAACGAATCGAAGGACAAACGGACAGGGAAGACGGAAAGGATACCATCGTCGAAATCGACGAAACGAATGTCATCAACATTCTTAATATCCATGTTAGCGACTCGGCGCTGCCGACCGAATTCGGAATAGGCAAGCTCATCCACTTCCAGACGCACGAGGATTCTACTGACCCTCTTGCCGACACAAAAGTGCGCATTGCCTTCGAAGGCGACAACGACAACTACATCCTCCTCAACAGAGCCGATCTGGAGAACGGAGGATCTGATGACGCAAGATTCACCTTGAATATTTACGACCAGCTCGGCGGAAAGATACCAGGAACATCAGGAATATTAGGGAATGGCATTCCTACCACCGCAGAGGAATTGAAAAAAGCCTACGAAACCTTTGTCGATACGGAGACCATCCAAGATTATAACTACAAAACGGCATCCACCTCCAAGAGTCTGACGGGCTTGGGACCTCTGACCATCGATTTGGGCGGCGATAAGTCGAACAACGGATTGGATCTCAAGTTTTCAGGGGACATCGACGCTCAGCTCGAAACCCTGATGAGGAGCGGAAAATTCTTTTACGAGTTGGATACGATTAACAATCAGATCACCCTCACCTTCGGCGGCAGTGATGGCACGGCATCGAAGAAGCTCACGATCAAAAACCCGCCCCCCGAAATCGTATTCCAGTACAGAGACCATGACGACGACGATGTTGTTATCGAAACGGAGTTGAAGTTTTCTGCCGATGAATTCCTCACCATGTTGAATGCTAACACTTTCATGACGACCGACATGGATCGCAACGTTGAAATTACCGACCCGAGCTTACGAGCCTTCTCCGCCCCCTACCTTCTCGTAGGGTCAACGACGCGGACAGACGATACGATAGACTTCTCGGCGGCGAATAGTGACGGCGGGTTGTACCCCCAAGTGACTGTTGATCTTGCAGAGCACACGGTTGTGGTAGACCTCGGAGCGCTTAGCAAAGTCGCCAAATTTGGAATTTTCAATTTCAACAACATAATAGGTCACGACAACGAACATGGTGACACATTTCAAGATACCCTCAAAGGCGACGATGAAGCCAACAAAATCGAAGGCAGAGGCGGCATCGATACTCTTGAGGGCAGGGGGGGCGACGACATCCTTGAAGGTGGCGATGGCGCAGACACGATCGACGGTGGCGCGGGCGTAGACACGATCGAAGGTGGCGCGGGCGACGACACGCTGACAGGCGGCACGGGCGCAGACACCTATGTCTACTACCACACTCCAGCAAGAAAAGACGGAAAGGACACCATCGATGAAGACGATGCCGAGGTGATCGCCAACACCCTTGAGATCCATCTCGACACAACGGCAGGCGCATGGACAACAAGCAGTGAGGGAGATCCTACGGGATACATCAAATTCAAAGCCATAGGTGGTTCGATGGTGCGCCTGACCTTCGGCGATACCCCTGACACGGCTAACTACATTGACTTGCACCAAAACGATCTGATGGATGAAAAGTTTCAACTGAAAATTATCGGTGGAACCGATCCCAATGTGGAGGTCTCTGCTGTCGATTTCGCAAAAGCTTACGAAGATTTTATGATCAGCTCTGACGGCAAAAGCTACACCTACGGTGGTGGCGATGTCGTCGCAAAGGGAACGGGGGATGTCACGATCGGTGTCGACAATCTGGGCGTCACCTTTCCTGCGGGAAGAGACGCCGACGCGCACCTGCAAGCCTTGCTCGCTAGCGGACGCTTCTCTTACACGACGGATACGGGAAACAATCTGCTGACGCTCACCTTCGGCAACAATGCTCTTACAGGGCTCGCCGAAGAGAGCGTCACGCTCAGCCTCGACAGCGACGACAAGCCGCCTACGGTCATTCTTCAAGTCGGGACAGACCAATTCACCTTCGACCCCACAGCGGGAACGGATACCGACCTCTTCTCCAAGCTGAATCTCTACGCCGTCACATCTGAGGACGGAACAGGAACAGGCAACTTTGTAGCTACCGACGACACTTACCTCATTCAAGGTACCGATGCGCTCGGCGAAACGGCGGATCTGTCCGCGGTGTCTGGCGGCAGCGTTATCAATCTCGAGACGGGAGAAGCATCCTTGGACGGGCACGATGCGTTGATCAAAAAAATCGAAAACCTTATCGGCGGCAGCGGCAACGACTTGCTCACGGGCGACGGCAATGTTAACACGCTGACAGGTGGCGCGGGCGGAGACACCTTGGAAGGCGGCGATGGAGCAGATACGTTGGACGGCGGAGCGGGGAACGATGTGATCAAAGGCGGCGGAGGCACGGACACCCTCATCGGCGGAGGAGACAGCGACACCCTCTCCTACGAAGACGAGAGCGTTACCAACGGCATCATCGTCGATCTGACGACGGGTGCACAGACGGCGCACAATTACGATTCAAGCCAGATCGTGGCAAACCGTATAGGTGGCGAACTCGACGACATCGCAACCTTCGAGAATGTCATCGGCAGCACAGGCGACGACAAGTTCATCGGCAACAATGTCGCCAACCGCTTCGAAGGGAAAGGGGAAGCAACAGACGGAGTCGGCGATACGGTGAGCTACGCAAACTCGAATGCGGGGGTCACCGTCGATCTCACTCTAGCGGATAAACAGGCAGAAACAGACAACGGACACGCCGCAGGCGATACGCTGAGAAAT
>JABAAA010000138.1 GCA_014239005.1 Alphaproteobacteria bacterium
CTCAACAAAAGCGCAAGCAAGCAGAAACAAATATACCTTAAGACAAATCTCCCCAAAAATATAACTAAAAAACGGAGGGAACGGGATTCGAACCCGTGAGAGAATCACTCCTCAACACGCTTTCCAGGCGTGCGCCTTAAACCACTCGGCCATCCCTCCATCATAAAAAAATACCACAAAACACCACCGCTCGCCAATACCCACATCCCTATTTCATATCTCCCCTCGTCTCTCTCCCCGCATCTTCTCCCGCATCCTTCTTCCGACGCTCCTCGCGCAACCTCCCCCAATAAGCCAATCGCTTCGCAACATCGCGCTCAAACCCCCGCTCGCTCGGAACATAATACCGCTCCCGCTCCATCCCCTCAGGAAAATAATCCAACCCAGAAAACCCGCTGGAAAGATCATGATCATACTCGTAACCCTTCCCGTAACCCAAATCCTTCAACAAACCCGTCACAGGATTCACCGCATGCATCGGCGGCATCCTAGAACCCCCTCGACGCGCTCCCGCAACCGCCAACTTCTCACAACGATACAAAGAATTCGATTTCGGACAAGATGACAAATACACCACCAACCCATACAACGCAATCTCCCCCTCTGGAGAACCCAAGCGCTCATAAACCTGCCACGCCATCAACGCCTGAGACGCAGCCTGCGGATCGGCAAGTCCCACATCCTCATAGGCAACGCGAACAAGACGACGCGCAATATACAACGGCTGCTCCCCCGCAACAAGCATCCGCGCCAGCCAATAAACCGCAGCATCACAATCCGAGCCTCGAATAGCCTTATGCAACGCGCTGATTAAATTGTAGTGCGCCTCCTCCTTCTTGTCATACACAGGCAATCGCTTCTGTAAAAACTTCGCCAATCCCGCCTCGTCCAACAAGGTTGTTTCCTCCTCCCCCTTCGCCCACGCCCGCGCACCACCTGCGACAGAGCCTCGACCCCGTTCAACAAGGCGCGCGCATCCCCGTCTGCATTCTCAAGAAGTCGCTGTCGCGCGCCTTCGGTCAGAGGAAGCTGAAACCCCAAAGCCTCCTCGCTGGAAGAAAGCAGACGCGCTAATGCCGTCTCGTCCAACGCTGTCATCACAAAAACGCGACAGCGCGACACGAGCGCAGCGCGCAAGGCAAAACTCGGGTTCTCCGTCGTCGCCCCGATTAAAGTAATCAATCCGCTCTCGACAACGGGCAGAAACGCCTCCTGCTGCGCACGAGTAAAATGGTGAATCTCGTCGACAAAAAGAACAAATCCTCCGCTACTTTTTCCGCTACTTTTTCCGTTATTCTTTTGCGGATCGAGCCTGCCCTTGAGTCGCTCTTCCTCGGCGCGTTGAAAGACGCGTCGCAGCTCGGCGACCGAGCCGAAAACCGCAGAAAGCGTATCGAAGGGAGCCTGCTGATATTGCGCCAAAAGCTTGGCAAGCGAAGTCTTGCCACAACCCGGAGGTCCCCACAGAATCATCGACGGCAAAGGTGCTTGCTCGAACAGCAAGCGACCCAAAGGCGCGTCGTCTGCCAGCAACGCCTCCTGTCCTAAAAGATGTCGAAACTCTTGCGGGCGCAGGCGTTCGGCAAGCGGTGCGTCCGGCAACGGACGAATCACAGTAGCATCACAAGTAGCATCACAAGTAGCATCGCGGTGGTATCACGAAAGGTGTTGCGGCGACGCGTTATGGCAGCAGCACGAGCGCGCCGCTGGTCTCGCGCGCCTCCAGTCTGCGATGCGCTTCGCCCGTGTCTTGCAGGGGGAGCGTGTCGGCGACCTCGACCGTCAACCCTTCTGCGAGCATGGCGAAAAGGCGTTGTGCCGAGAGCGTCAAGTCTTCGCGCGAGGCGACATAGGAGAGCAGGCTGGGACGGGTGATGAACAGCGAGCCTTTTTGCGAGAGCAGGGCGAGATCGAATCGTTCGATCGCTCCCGAAGCGTTGCCGAAGGAGACCATCGTGCCGCGTGTCTTCAGCGAATCGAGCGACGCGTCGAAGGTTGCAGCGCCCACAGAATCGTAGACGACCGAAACTCCTTCGCCATCGGTGATCGCGCGTACGCGCTCGGCGATGTTTTCGCTGCGGTAGAGAATCACCTCGTCGCAGCCGTTGCGTCTTGCGATCGCTGCCTTCGCCTCGCTGCCGACGCAGCCGATAACGAAGGCGCCCAGCTTCTTCAGCCATTGGGTAGCGAGCAAACCCACCCCTCCTGCCGCGGCGGTCAGCAAGACGCGCTCGTCCCGTTGGACGGGGTAGGTGCGACAGACGAGGTATTCCACCGTCATGCCGCGGAGAAGGCAGGCGGCAGCACGCGTGAAATCTAGGGTGTCGGGAAGAGAGACCACGCGCGCAGCCTTCACGACGCGATGCGAGGCGTACGCTCCCACGCCCGCGGCGTTGTAGCCCACGCGCGCGCCTACCGGCAACGTGGAGACAGCGCTGCCCGCCTCGACGACGACGCCTGCAGCCTCCAGCCCCAGCCCGCTTGGCAGCGGCAGGGGGTACAGACCTTTGCGGTGGTAGAGGTCGATGTAGTTCACGCCTATCGCCTTGTGCTCGATCAACACCTCGTCGGCAGCTAGCGGAGGCAGGGCATGCTCTTCGAGGTGGAGAACGGAAGCATCCCCCGTTCTTTCCATGACAATGCGTCTTGCTGTCTTCGATGCAGGCATATGCGTTTCTCGCTATTCTTGCTTAAGGGAGGCTGTCGCTACGATAGCCGAAAATCCCTCGCCGTAGGGCTTTTTGCAACAATGCTCGATGGCAGGGCAGGAAGCGCGAACACCATCGCGCGAGCGGTCCGAGGACAGGTTCGGCGCTTTGGGCGTCCAGCGCAAGACTGCGTTCCAGCAGCGCGTAGACGCGTGGGATGTGGCATGAGAGCGTCGTTTTTTTGTCGCGGAGCGCAAGGCGTGCGAAGGTGCCGAGGACGCGCGCGTGGCGTTGCGCACTCCAAGCGCGCGCGTGTTTCAGAAAATGTTGTTCCGAGAAGGTTTCGCGGAGGATGCTCCGCGCTCCGTTCAGATAGAGACGGAGAAGCTGTTGTTGCAAGGCGGGGTCGAGGTCGCGCCGTGCGTCTTCGAGCAACGAGACGAGGTCGTAGGCGGGCGAGCCAAGAACGGCATCTTGAAAGTCCAACAAGCCACAACGTTGCAGACGGGATGGCAGATTTGGTGACGGATTTGGTGATTCGTTCCAATCGTGCTGTCGAGGTTCGACACGCATGAGGTTGTCGACATGGCAATCGCGCAGCACCAGCACTTGGGGCAGGGGGGGGAGGGTTGTCAGAATTTCGTGCCAGCAGGCTCTCCAGCTTGCGCGGATTTGTTCTGTTTGCGTTGCGTCCGAGGCATTGTGGGCTAAGGCGTTCAGCGCGGGGCTGTAGAATTCGACGAAGACGGCGCTTTCGTCGCACCAGTCTTGGATAGAGAAAGGGAGGGAAAGTTCTTGTGCTTGCGCTCGCGTGCGCAGCAGGTGGAGCAAGACTTCGAGCGTGTCTTCGTAGAGCGGTTTCGGATTTGCGCCTTGGTTCAGCAGAGCGGTGAAGCTTTGGTCGCCGAAGTCTTCGATTTCCAAAAAGCCTTGTTCCA
>JABAAA010000139.1 GCA_014239005.1 Alphaproteobacteria bacterium
GCTGATGATGTCGACCAACAACATCCTGTCGCCCGCCAACGGAAAACCCATCATCGTTCCCTCGCAGGACATCGTGTTGGGGCTTTACTACCTCTCGTTGGAACGCTTGGAACGCCATGCGCTCGCGCCTATCCGCGTTCCCGACAAGGCGGCGTTGAACTATCTGCTCGAGCGCGACGAGCTCTTCGTGCGCATGGGCGGGGAGAAAGAAAACGGACACGCGAAGGAAAAAGAAAAAGGAAAAGGCGAAGTAACAGGCGAAGTCGTCGAAAGCGTGAAACAAACCTTGATGGCAGACGAGGCGTTGCGTGACTTTTCGGCGGACAAGCTTTTCGCCTTGTTGCAAAGCGGCAAGGCGACGGCGTTTCGCGTTCCCACCTTCGCCACAGCGAGCGAGCGCGACTACGCGCTTGCCAGCGATACGATTTCGTTGCAAAGCCGTATCAAGACCGACATTGCGACGCGCGCTGCGGACGGCAGAGTCCAACCTCTGCGGGTCGTGACGACGCCGGGGAGGATGCTGCTCGCCGAGATTTTACCGCAAGACGAAGACGGGGTTGCCAAGATTCCCTTTTCCCACATCAACTGTCTGCTGACGAAGAAAGAGATCACCTCGCTGATCGATGTCATCTACCGTCATTGCGGGGGGAAGCAGACGGTCGAGTTTTGTGATCGTCTCATGACCTTGGGGTTCTCGTGGGCTTGTCGTTCGGGTATTTCGCTCGGCAAGGACGACCTGCTCATTCCTGAGAGCAAGACGCGGCTGGTCGACGAGGCGCAAAAAGAGGTGCGCACGCTGGAAGACCAGTACCTGCAAGGCTTGATCACGCATTCGGAGAAGTACAACAAGGTCGTCGATGTTTGGTCGACCTGTTCGGATCGCGTGTCCGACGAGCTGATGGTCGCGTTGAAGCGCGATGTTTCGGGCGAGCCGAACGCCGTCTACATGATGGCGCACAGCGGTGCGCGCTCGTCGCCGGCGCAGATCAAGCAGCTCGCGGGCATGCGCGGGCTGATGGCAAAGCCTTCGGGCGAGATCATCGAGCGACCGATCATCTCCAATTTCAAAGAAGGACTCTCCGTGCTGGAGTATTTCAACTCGACGCACGGCGCACGCAAGGGACTCGCCGACACGGCGCTCAAAACCGCAAACTCGGGCTATCTGACACGGAGGCTCGTCGATGTTGCGCAGGATTGCATCGTGACCGCCGACGACTGCAGCACCGAAAAGGGATTCTTGCTTGCGGCTATCATCGACGGCGGCGATGTGATCGCTCCCCTATCCGAGCGCATCCTCGGAAGATCGTGCGCCGAGCAGGTCACAGATCCGCAAAGCGGCAAAACGCTGGCAGAGAGCGGCGCGCTCATCGACGAAATGCTGGCGGACAAGATAGAGATGGCAGGGGTCGCATCCGTGCGTGTACGCTCGGTCGTCACTTGCGAGATGGAAACAGGAATCTGTGCCACTTGCTACGGACGCGATTTGGCACGCGGAACGAAGGTCAACATCGGCGAGGCGGTCGGTGTCATCGCCGCACAGTCGATCGGAGAGCCCGGAACCCAGCTCACCATGCGCACCTTCCATGTCGGAGGAGCAGCGCAGGGTGGCTACGAGCAGTCGTCCATCGAATCGTCGATCGACGGAACTTCAGAGTTGGTAGGCGGACAGACGGTGAAGAACGCAGAGGAGCGCACGGTGGTGATGAACCGCCACTCCGAAATCGTGTTGCGCGACGAGCAGGGTCGAGATCGCGCGCGCCATCGCCTGCCCTACGGCGCGTGGTTGATGGTCGAGGAGAAGGCGAAGATCGTGCGCGGACAGAAGCTTGTCGAGTGGGATCCCTACACCATTCCTATTCTCAGCGAGGCGAGCGGGGTTGCGCATTGGCTCGATCTGATCGAGGGTGTCTCGATGCGCGAGGAGGTCGACGAGATCACCGGCATCACGCGCAAGGTTGTCACCGAATGGAAGCAGAGCAAGAAGGGCACAGAGCTGCGTCCTCGCATCACTTTGCGCGACGCGAAGGGGGAGGTTATCAATTTGCCGAACCGCGACGAGGCGCGCTACTTCATGACGGTGGGCGCGTTTCTAGTCGTGGGCGACCAGCAGAAGGTGTCGGCGGGCGAGGTGCTTGCGCGTCTGCCGCGCGCGACGGCGAAAAATCGAGACATCACAGGTGGATTGCCGCGCGTTGCCGAACTCTTCGAGGGACGAAAGCCCAAGGATTATGCCGTCATCAGCGACATCGACGGGGTCGTCAAGTTCGGACGCGACTACAAGTCGAAACGACAGATCCTCGTCCAACCCGACGAGGGAGAACCTTCCGAGCATTTGCTCTCCAAAGACAAGCACCTCGCCGTGCAAGAGGGCGACAGGGTCAAGCGCGGCGACCTGTTGGTTGACGGAAACTCCGTGCCGCACGACATTCTCGAGATCATGGGTGAGGAAGAACTCACCAACTACCTCTGCATGGAGGTGCAGGATGTTTATCGCATGCAGGGCGTCAAGATCGACGACAAGCATATCGAGGTCATCGTGCGGCAGATGTTGCGCAAGGTAGAGATCACCTCGGCGGGCGACACCGAACTGCTGGAGGGCGAGCAGATCGACGCGCACGAGTTTGCAGAGGTCAACCTTCTTGCCGTCAGCGAAAATCGAGCGCCGGCAGAAGCCAAGAAGATATTGCAAGGAATCACGCGCGCATCGCTGCAAACGCGCTCGTTCATTTCTGCTGCATCCTTCCAAGAGACGACGCGCATTCTCACCGAAGCCGCCGTTGCGGGAAAAAAAGACAATCTGCTCGGCTTGAAAGAAAATGTCATCGTAGGAAGGCTCATCCCCGCCGGAACGGGTGCCTTGTCGCGTACCTTCCGACTGCGCGCCGCAGAAGAGGACAGAATCGCGCGACTCGAAGCTCAGGAGGCGGAAGAAAACGTCGAACAACAGAGCGAAACACAACAGCTGGAAGATGCCTCTGAGGAAGAAAAATCCGAGATGAAAAAGACGGAACAAAAAGAGACGGAGGCAACAGAGACGGAGACAACGGAGATGGAGGCAAAGAAGACGGAGACAACAGAGACGGAGACAACGGAGATCGAACCAACGGAGACCGAGCCAACGGAGATTGAGCCAACGGAGATTGGGCAAGGAGTCTCCGCTTAAGACAAGTTCCCGCGTGTCTCCGAAGAAATAAGTGATTCGCAAGTCCGACGAGAGTAGAGATCGGCAGAGGGGTGAGAAGACACCGCTCGCCCTTTGCGCCCTTCGCGCCCTTTGCCGCCTATCAGCCTTGTTCGCTGTTCTCAGCGGAGTTTTTTTGTCGGCAGGGCTATTAGCGCAAGAAGCAAGTTCCAAGCCCCTGCAAGTCCTAGAGGTGCGTATCGGCGAGCAAAAGGGCAAGCGTCGCGTGGTGCTCGAGTTGAGCAGCCCTGCGCCCTACCGTCTGTTTACGCTGGAAACCCCCGAACGCCTTGTCGTCGATCTTCCGAACGCTGTTGTATCGAAGCTTTCTGCAACCCTCAAGCCGAGCGGATTTGTGAAGGGCTATCGCTACGGGTTGTTTCGC
>JABAAA010000013.1:0-5348 GCA_014239005.1 Alphaproteobacteria bacterium
GCATGGTCAAGCCGAAGAAAGGCAGGAAGAAATCGACATCGTCGAGCGCGAAGTCCTTGCCTTCGCTGTCGCGTAAGCCGATGCGCTCGATCTTGCCGTTGGACCCCTCGACGGCGACTAGCGTGGCGATGACGATGTCGACCTTGTTCTGCTCGTTGAGCGCCTTGAGCTTGGCGACGGATGCGGGCGCTGCGCGGAACTCGGCGCGTCGGTGGAGGAGGGTTGTTTTTCTTGCTATCGAAGAGAGCTCCAAAGCCCAGTCAAGCGCCGAATCGCCGCCGCCCGCAATGACGACGGATTTGTTTTTGAAACGTTGCTTTTCCTTGACGGCGTAGAAGACAGACTGGTTTTCGTATTCGTGCAAGTTGAACAGGGAGGGCTTTTTGGCGACGAACGCTCCGCCGCCCGAAGCGACGACGACGACCGAGCTAAGGAAGACCTTGCCCGAGCTGCTGCGCACCTTGAAGCCTCGTTCTACCGAGCCCTCGAGGTGGGTGAGCGTTTCGCCGAGGTGGAAGACGGGTTTGAAAGGAGCGATTTGTTGCATCAGGCGTTCGGTCAGCTCGCGTCCCGTGACGATAGGGAGGGCGGGAATGTCGTAGATGGGCTTTTCAGGGTAGAGCTCGACGCATTGTCCGCCGGGGCGGAGCAGGATGTCGACGAGGCAACAATCGATGCCGAGCAGTCCGAGCTCGAAGACAGCGAACAATCCTACAGGACCCGCACCGACGACGAGCGCTTGGCAAGGAATTTCTTGAGCCATGTCTTCTGCGCTTGTCATGCTTGTTGTTGAGGCGGGGTCAGGGTCAGGGGTTGAGGCGGATTCGTTCGAGGGAAAGGTTCTTGCCCTCGAATCCTAAGTAAAGGGTCGGGGTTTCGGAAGACGAAGGGGGCAGGGCGAGCGTCCATGAGGTTTGCGCTTGTCCTTTTTTGTCGAAGGTTGTCTTCAGGCGTTGCGACTGGCGAGCAGCGAGAGTTTTGCCGTCGGTGGTGAGAGCTGCGAAGAGGGGAATCAGCACAGGCATTCGGAGCTGCTTGTTTGGGGGGTTTTCAAGCTGAAGGATGAAGGAAAGCTTTACAAGGGTTGTTTGTCGTTTGTCTTGTCTACAAAGGACTTGGACTTTGGCGAAAGAGACACTGTTGCGGCTGTCGCGAAGGCGATCGACGAGAGTCAGTCGAGCAAAGGCTTGGGCTACGAAGGTTTGCGGACAAGAGTTTTGAGCAGCATTGCGCGTTGCGGGGGCGGTTGGCTTGTTTGCGCAGGCGGCAACGAGAAGCAGGCAGAGGAGGGCAAGGGTGTGTTTCATGAGTTCAAGGTAGGGGAGAGGAGACCCAATTGCAACGAGATGTGCGCATGCACTCTTGTTTCGGTGCTCGGCAGAACTTTACCCTCCCCTCAACGCTTATCTCCGCTCTACTTGAAGAAAGTTCTGCTACACTTCTCCCATGCCCTACGAATGGACCCCCGAACGCACCAACCGCTTGAAGACGCTCTGGCGTGAAGGCATCAGCGCACGCGATATTGCCTACAAGATCGGCGGCGACCTCACGCGTAACGCAGTGATCGGCAAAGCCAACCGACTCGGTCTGTCGGGCGGCAACGGACACGGCGGCAAGACAAAAACGCCGACAAAAAACGTTCCCGTCCAAAAAACCCTTGAGCGAAGAAAGTGCCAGTGGCCCTTCGGACACCCCGACGAACCCGATTTCCACTTTTGCGAAAAACCCACCTTCCAGACAAGACCCTATTGCAGAGAACATTGCATGGTAGCCTATCGTAGAGCGGTCGTCCCGAAGACGACACAAGCATAGTAAGAAATCCTTCTACAAAAACCCAACACTCAGCGAAATCACACGATTGGTGTTCTTGTCATGTTCTTGCCTTTGTCCCGCCTTGTTACAATTGTGTTCCTTGTCGTCTCCGCCCTTGCGCTGACGACATTGTCGAGCGAGCGTTTGCTCGCGCAAGAAAGAACCCTGACCGTCTACACCTACGAATCGTTCGCCGCCGACGGAGGATTGGGGGCAGCGTTGCGTCCGCTTTACGAAGAACGCTGCGGCTGCTCGCTCGAATTTCGTACTTTCGAAGACGCGGGCACCCTTCTCAACACGCTGAAGATAGAAAGAAACCAAAGCACCGCCGACCTCGTCGTCGGTCTCGACAACAACATGAGCGCGGAAGCGAAGCGATTCTTTCGTCCGCACGGGCTCGGCAGAAACTACAACCGTCTCTTCGATCTGCCCGTACCCTGGACAGATTCGACCTTCGTGCCGTTTGATTTCGGATGGTTCGCCTTCGTCTACGACAAGACGAAAGTCCTGTCCCCCCCCCAGTCGTTCGCCGAGCTTCTTGCCTCCCCCTTGCGCCTCGTCATTCAAGATCCGCGCACCAGCTCGCCGGGGCTAGGATTGCTCTTGTGGGTCAGAAAAGTCTACGGCAACAACGCCGCCGAAGCATGGAAAGCGCTCTTTCCCAAAGTCGTCACCACAACGAAAGGTTGGAGCGAAGCCTACGGACTGTTCTTACAAGGCGAAGCCGATATGGTGCTCAGCTACACGACGTCGCCCGCCTATCATGCGATCGTCGAAAATGATAACAACTACCGCGCCGCGTTGTTCGCAGAAGGACAATTCGTGCAAATCGAACTTGCCGCCATCGCCAAAACAACGAAACACCCCGCGTTGGCGAAAGATTTCCTCCGATTTTTAGTTTCGCCCGCCGCACAAAATCTGGTGGCAACGCACAACTGGATGTTTCCCATCCTCGGCAAAGACCAAAACGTTCTGCCTCCCGACATCTTTGAAAACATCAGGCGACGCATGGCTAATGTTCCCACCCTCTCCATGCCATCAGGCACCGTGTTGCAGAATCGCCGAGCATGGATTGCAGAATGGCGCAACGCAGGGTTTTAGAGCAATCGAAGGCGATCGAGCGAACAACTCATCCGTCTATTCTATGGCGGCACGCACAATATGCGCGCATGGTGGATTTGCAGCTTGGTTATGGCGATACCCGGAATCGCTATCCTTGTCAGCTTCGTCGCAGGTACGCTGTACCTCGTAGACGCAGGAGCGCCAGAACAATATATCGATCGATACTTCTGGCATGTCACGCTGTTCACTCTGAAACAGGCGACGTTTTCAACTTTTGCAAGCCTTGTCGTCGGCGTGAGCGTCGCCCTCAGTTTGCTTTGCAGAATCGGCAAGCCTAAAATTCTGCGCATTCTGCTCGATGTTCTCGTCCTCTGCTTCGTCTTGCCACCTATCGTCGTCGTTTTCGGAATCGTCGACTTGCTCGGATACAACGGACTCGTCAACACCCTCTCCCTCTACCTTTTCTCTGTGCGGGTCTTCGAGGGAATCTACGGAATCAGCGGAATCGTCACAGCTCATGTCTTCTACAACGCTCCGTTGGTCGCCTATGTCTGCCTGCAAAGATTTCAAGCGCTCGGTAGATCGCCCTTGCAGCTCGCTGCAAACTTGCAATTCTCGGGCGGCAAAACCCTGCGCCATGTCCTGTGGCCCTGTCTGAAACCTGCGCTTGCAAGCGTGACGGCGGTCATCTTTACCCTCTGCCTCACAAGCTTCACCGTCGTTCTCATGCTCGGCGGAGGACCGCGTGCAACAACCCTCCCGCTCGCCGTGTTTGAAGCCGTGCGAGTCGATTTCGAACCCGCTCGCGCCGTCTTTCTTTCCTCGTTGCAAGTCTTGCTCTCCTTGACGGCTTTCTTCCTGCTCGCTCCCAAAGCATGGCAGAGAATCTTGCCTGCCGAACGAGCCGACCCGCAACCCTCGCACGCGCTGGCAAGCCTTGCACGACAACTCCTGCCGCGCTCGATCCGATTGCTCGGAGACCTCGCCACCCTCGCTATCCTGCTGCTTCCCCTGCTCGTCGTGGCGACGGGAATCGTACAAGGCGTCGCGCGAGGCGTTTCTCAAGGAAAGATGTTCAAGGGATTTGCCATCATGACAGAGCCCGTCTTCCTCGATGCCCTACTGGCAAGTCTCGTGCTGGGAGCTTGCTCTGCGCTCGTCTGCTGCGTCGTCGCCGTGCCTATGCTGTGGAGCCTGCGCGAAGGCATGGTTGCAAAAAAACATTCCTTGTTGCCGAAGCTGTTGCTCGTCCTTGCAACCTGTCCCCTGCTCGCCGTTCCTCCTGTCGTCCTCGCCGCCGCGCTCTTCCTGCTGTTGCATACGACCGCCCTCTACCGAGCCTTCCCGTTGCCCACCGTCTTCTTCTGCCTTGTGGCGGTCAATGGTATGCTCGCGTTGCCGATCGTTCTCCGTTTCTTCGCCGACTCCTTCTTCGCCTTGGCACGCGACAGCGCACACTTGTGGGACGATCTGAAACTTTCGCCGTGGCGGCGGTGGCGCAAGATCGACATGCCCGCCGTTGCCAAAAATTTCAAGGCGGGGCTGGCGTGTGCTTTTTGCATCTCGCTTGGAGACCTTTCTGCCGTCGCCCTCTTCGGCAGGCACGAGCTCACGACGCTTCCCTATCTGGCTTACCTTTTGATGGGACGCTATCGTTGGCAGGAAGCGAGCCTTTGTGTTGCCTTGCTGGTGTTGTTGTACTTTTTAATTTTTCGCCTGTTTTCGCAAAAAATTCAAGGCGTTACGTCGAAGAGAAGAAGACATGCTTGAGGTGAAAGATCTCTCCTTTGTCTATGACGAACGTGTATGGAAAATCTCCTTTTCGCTGGCGCACGGCGAGATTGTCCAGCTGATCGGCGAGAGCGGCAGCGGCAAGACGACGATCTTGCAATGCATCGCCGGATTTCATGCCGTTCGCAGCGGCTCGATCGTCATCGAAGGGCGTTGTGTTGCTGACAAGCCTTCGCGCGAACGTCCGACCGCGAGCCTTTTTCAACAGCGCGTGTTGTTTCCTCACCTGACGCTCTATGAGAATGTCGCTTTGGCTTGCGACGAGCGCAAGCTTGGTAGAGCCAAGCTTCGCCGCGAGGTCGAAGGAGCGCTCTCGACGATGGAATTGTGCAGCTTGCAAGCGCGCTATCCTGACGAGGTTTCCGGCGGACAGGCGCAACTGACCGCACTGGCACGGCTGTGGTTACAAAAGGACAGCCGCGTGCTGCTGTTGGACGAGCCGTTCAGCGCGCTCGATCCGGGGCGGCGGCTGGAGATTCTCGAACGCTTGCGCTTCCTCGTGCGACAGCAACATCGCTGTGCAATCATCATCACGCACGCGCCTCAGGAGACGGCGGCTTTTGCCGATCGCTCGCTGTTCTTGGCGAACGAGCGCATTTGTTTCGACGGTCCTTTCGAAAAACTCTACGCCCTGAGAGGACGACAACCCTTCAGGCGTTATTTTTGCGCTCGGCGTTTTGCGC
>JABAAA010000013.1:5445-15685 GCA_014239005.1 Alphaproteobacteria bacterium
TACGCCCTGAGAGGACGACAACCCTTCAGGCGTTATTTTTGCGCTCGGCGTTTTGCGAAGGACGCACGCGCAAGACCACCTCGACGCTCTCCAGACTGATCCCTGGGGGCAGCGGCGGCAGGGTGCCGACGGGAACGGGGGCGATGTCTTCGATCGACTGCGTTTCGATGTTGTAGAGGTGGTGGTGACGCGAAATATTGCTGTCGAAAAGCGTCTGTTCTTTATCCAGCACAATCTCTTTCAGCCAACGGTGGCGCGTCAGCAGATGCAGCGTGTTGTAGACGGTGGCAAGCGACAGGCGGTGTCGTTTGTCTTTGAGCTCGGCATGCAAGCGTTCGGCGGAAAAATGCCGCGCGCAACCCTCGAAAATGTGCGCGACGATCATACGGCGTTGGAGCGTCGGACGCACGGCATGGCGTTTCAAACTTTGCAAGCAACGACGCGCTCGCTCGGAAAGACGAGGAACGGACAAGCTTTCCCCTTCTCGGCAAACGTCGGGGGCAGAGGTGTTCGGGGTGGCGTCGGTCGGCGTCATCATCGGCATCATCAAAGGAGCCCTCGACAAGGGGTCGTCATGGGAGTATCGTAAAGATCAGCAATCGGACGAAAGCAGGGCAAAGACAAAGCAACAGCAAGCCTGAAGATTAGGCTTTGTGCGAAGGTTTTGCAAGCAGAAACAGGACAAGAAACCTTGTCGAGCGGAGGAAGAGTCGTGTCGTTTTTTCCTTTTTCGGGTCCTTACATGTTTCCGAACATCGATCCGATCGCCTTTTCGTTGGGTCCTGTGACGATACGTTGGTATGCGCTCGCTTACGTGTCGGGTTTTGTGTCGACGCTTTTGCTGGCGTGTTGGTTCAACGGCTGGCGCGAGAAGCCTTTCAAGAGAGAATACTTTTTCGAAGTGTTTTCTTGGGGCGTTTGGGGCGTGCTGTTGGGTGGCAGGTTGGGCTATGTCGTCTTTTACAAGCCGCTCTATTTTATCGAGAACCCGCTGGAAATCATCGCCTTGTGGAAAGGAGGCATGTCCTTTCACGGCGGTGCGATCGGCTTGTTTCTGGGGGTGTGGATGTTTTGTCGTCGTCGCGGTATCAAGGTTTGGTGTTTTGCCGATGTGATCTGTTTGGCGGTGCCTTGTGCGCTTTTTCTCGGCAGACTTGCCAACTTTGCCAACGGCGAGCTTTGGGGTCGTCCGACTTCGGTCTCTTGGGCGGTGATCTTTCCTCATGTCGACGCCTTGCCGCGCCATCCCAGCCAGCTCTACGAGGCTTTGTTGGAAGGAATCGTGTTGTTTCTTTTGTTGACGGCGGCAACGCGCGTGTTCTCTTTGTTGCGCTTTGCGGGCTGCGTGACGGGCTTGTGCATGGCGGGCTACGCCTCGATGCGCTTTACTATCGAGTTCTTCCGTGAGCCCGACGCGCACTTGGGATTGTTGTTCGGAATTCTTTCTCAAGGGCAGATACTCTCGCTGGTGTTCTTCCTGGGTGGCGTGCTTTTGTTTGCCTACGCGATGAGAACAAGCTTGCAAGGGCTGCGTTCGTAACTCCTGTGGTTCAAGGTTGCGGACAAGCTCCGCTATCGTCTTCGACTCAAGAATCCTCGGCCTTGCGTTGCGAGCGTGCGTTGCTTTCGCGTTTGCGTCGAAACGGAGCGCTCACGTTGGACGAGTACATGGCGCATTGTCTTTCGCATCCGAGCTTTGGCTACTATCGCCACGCACGTTTGGGAGAGGACTTTGTCACAGCACCCATGTTGGGCGATGTGTTCGGGCTGATCGTGGGAAGATGGTTGGTTGCGTGCTGGAATCGTTTGGGCTGTCCGTGCGACATGATGATGGTCGAAGCGGGGGCGGGCGGCGGCGAGCTGTTGGGCAATGCGTTGCGCGTTATACGCAAGCTCGCTCCTCGCTGTTTTGAATCCTTGAAAGTGCATGTCGTTGAAATCAACGAGGGGGTGCGAGAACGTTTGGCGCAAGCTGTCTCGAGTGTTGGCGGGCGAGAGTTCGCTGTTCACGAAACACTGGAAGATGTGCCGCACGGGCGGTGGTTCTTTGTGGCGAACGAGTTCTTCGACGCGTTGCCGGTTCGTCAATATCTATGGCGAGACGGCAGGAGCTTTGTGCGACGCATCGCGCTCGACCTTCATAAGGGAGGGGCAGCATTGCGATTCGTCCGCGGCGAGCCCTGTCTTTTGCCCAAAAGGTTGCAAGAAAGTTTGCAAGAAATTCAGACACAGCAGGAAACGCAAGAAAGTCTTCAGGAACATATTGTAGAGACATCGCCGCGCGCACTGTTTTTGACAGCGAATGTCGCTGCTGTCCTTTCGCAGCACGGCGGTGCAGCATTCGTCTGCGATTATGGCTATGCAACGCAGCGCTCGGCGCCGCGTGCAGGCAGCTTGCAGGCTTTTTTTCGGCACAAGGCGGTCGACCCGCTCACGCACATCGGCGCGTGCGACCTTAGTGCCGAGGTGGATTTCGACGCGCTACGGCAAACCTTCCAAGCGGAATTGGGCGAGCGGGGGGAGTGCCGTGTGCAAACGCAACGCGATTTTTTGAACGATGTCAGCATGGAAGATTCGTTGCAAGGTTTGTCAAACGATGCGCCCGACAAGACGACGAAGAATCTATCAACGAATTTACAAAACGTTATGCGACGGCTGACCGATCGGGAGCAAATGGGAGAAAAGTTCAAGGTGCTGACGGTCTTCGCTCCCACGCCGCCTTGAGTGTCGCTTAGAAGCTCATGGTCAAGCCGATCGCGATCTCGTGGCTTGGCACGAGCCTTCGTTCGTAGAAAAGAACGCCTTGGCTGGGAAGTTCCTTTGTGGTCACGAAGAAAGGAACAGAGACGGCTGCCTCGCCGTACCAGTAATTGGTGGAAAAGGCGAGGTTTTTCGTGATGGGATACAGGCTTTGCAAGTGAAGCAAGAAGGTCGTCTCTTGCTCGCCGTTCTTGTAGCGCGGGTCTTTGCTGAAGGCTTGCGTGAAGGCGATCGAGAGCGTTCCTTTCCTCTTGCGTGTACCGCCTGCTCCTTTTTTGTGCGGAATCAAACGTGCCGTTTTGATGCCGACCGACCACGACAGACTCTCGACGCCTTTTTGCGCATGCGTCTCTCCTTCTAAATTTTTCAAGGTGATGCTGCTCGGAAGCTGGTAGGTGACGCTGCCGAACACGCTGTAATCCCTCCAAGTCAATCCCGTGCTGAAGCCCGCGGCTTGATCCAACTGACTTGCATGGCGGTTAATGTCGGAGACGGCGGCATCGAATTCTTCTTCAAGCTCTTCCGTAAAAATTGCTTTCAGAAGATCGCTGGATTCGCTGACGGTCGCTTGGGAAGAGCGGATGCCGTAGCGCGCGGCGAGTTTGAAAGAAAGCTTTTTGCGCGGAAAGTTTTTTTCGTAGGCGACGGCGATATTCCCTCCCATGATCGAAGGGTTCACGTCTTCGTGCCACGAAGAGCCTGTGGACGAGCCTTGCCAACAGCCCGCCTCTTGCACCTCAACGGGCAGCAGATCATTCTGAAGGTGATATACACCGAGAAAGTCGTCTTCTCCAAGCAAAGATTCGAAAGGTTTTTTTGTGTTGTCGTAAAGTGAAAAGGTTGCCTTGTCAGGTTCGTCCTCGAGTTTGTAATTGGGTTCGAAAAGCTGTTTATGGTCGGCGTAGAAGAGGCTGGGAAAACACAAAGAAGAGCTGTCGCGCGAGAAAGAAGCGAGTGTGTGTTCGGAGGCACGCAGGTTGGAAAACCATTCTGCGCCGATGGAGACGCCGTAAAATTTAGGCGCAAAGTATTGAATTTTCGGAAAATTGCCGCTGCCAGCTTGTCCCAGATCCCGTCCCAGCTGTTGCACATGCCATGGCGTTCGGGAAAGGTCGCCGAAGAACCCGTTGCCGGAAGAGATGTCGCTCGCGCCCGCATCCAGCCTTCGTGTCACACCCTCCGTGATGCCGAGGCGAATCTCCCCCACCTTCGGGCGTGACACCGAAACAAAGGCTTCGCGCACGCCGGCTGAATCGAAATCGTAAGTTTGAACAAGCCTGCCGCCCCAGTCGTTTTCGGACAGGCGCGCGCCCAGCTCGAACGCATCCAGTGCCACGCGCCCCCTCCCCTGCCACTTCTTGTTCGCAGCCGACCTTGCCTCGAACCCCAACACGAGCTCGTAAAGATCCAAACGAACATCCCCATCCTCCAACAAGGGTTCAAGGTGCGATTGAAACAGCTGCTGTTGTTTCTCTTGAAAATAGGTTGCTGGCAATTGCGAACCATCTGCTTTGTTGCTCAATTCGATATATCTGGCACGGGTTGTGTAGGGTTCAAATCCGTCAGAAGTCTCGATCATTCCGCCATTGGAGTTGTATTTTCCGAAGCCCAACAACCTTGTAGGTTCGGGCGGCTTGCTGCCGCCGTAGCGCAGGTAGACCTTGCCCGTCGTGAACCATCGAAATCGTGGTTCTTCTTCTGCTACGCTGTTCGTCTCCGCAGCTTGTTGTGCGCTTGCAAGCGAAACGTCCAGCCCTGACAGCATTGATAGGAAACACAAAGCCAAGCGACCCAGAGAAAGGGCTATCGGCACTTGTTTGTACAAGAGACCTTTGTCTTTTTGCATAACAACTTCCTCTGATCCGCCTCCCTTTCTTCAAGGCGCGTGTAATTCTTGTTAAAAGCCCAAATTTTTGCAATAGAGTTAAAAATTAATTTCTACTACCATTAGAATAGGTCTTGCTTTCCCATGAACCGCCGCCCGAACGCACGACCTTTGGCAAGCAGGGGCAAGACGGGTTATACTTCTTGTGTCATGACCTTCAGAGAGCAGAACCCGTTCGCAAGATGGCGACCTCGCCTCGCAAGAGCAGAGGCGCTCTTGCTGCTGTTTTCGAGCATGGTTGCCGCAACCTTCGCTGTTGTTGCTACGGCGCAGACAACAATAGCGACAGAAGTTTTGGAAAAAAGCGGACAAGGCACAGAGACGCTTTTTCTCCTTACGCGCCAAGGGAGCAGGCACAGGATCAAGGTCGAGCTTGCCGCGACGCCCGAAGAGCAAAGCCGCGGACTCATGTTTCGCACAAGACTTTCCGCCCGACACGGCATGCTGTTTTTGCACGATCCGCCGCAAAAGGTTGTCATGTGGATGAAAAACACCTACCTGCCGTTGGACATCATCTTTTTCGATCGTGAAGGCAGGGTTGTGCAAATCGTCGAGCAGACGACGCCACTTTCGCTTGCGCGCATCCGCTCGTCTCAGCCCGTCGCTGCCGTGTTGGAACTGCCCGCCGGCAGCGTGCAAAGCCTGTCGCTTGGCACAGGCGACCGAGCGGAACACCGCTTCTTCCAACGATGACGGCATACTCTGTCGTCATCCTCAGCGGCGCAGGAATTTCGCGCGAATCGGGGCTGGATACCTTTCGCGACAAGGGCGGCATTTGGCAGCGCTACGATCCGCAAAAAGTCGCCAGCGTCCAAGGGTGGCTCGACGATCCCGCCCTCGTCCAAGAGTTCTACAACATGCGTCGCCGCGAGCTGTTGCAAAACAATATCCAGCCCAATGAAGCCCACCTCGCGCTAGCAAGGTTGCAATGCTGCTGGCAAGCTCCTTGCACGATCGTCACGCAAAATATCGACGACCTTCACGAACGCGCCATCCAAGAAGTTCAAAAAATCCAAGAAGTCACGGGCGACGTTTCGACAAGGGATCTCTCAGGCAACATTGTCCATCTGCACGGGGAGACGCTGAGCTCGCTTTGCTCCAAGTGCAGCGCACGAGCGCGTTGTGAAGAAGACCTTTCTTGCCAAAGCCCGTGCCAAGCTTGCGGCGTGGCTGGGGGAATGCGTCCCGATGTCGTGTGGTTCGGCGAAGTTCCCTATCGCCTGCCTTTCGTCTACAAGCTGTTGGAGCAATGTCGCCTTTTCGTCGCGGTGGGAACGGCGGGCGCCGTCTATCCGGCAGCGGGGTTCGTCTCGCACGCACAGAACGCGCGCACGCTTGAAATCAATATCGCGCCCACCGAAATCTCCGCGCTGTTTCAGGAACATCGCTACGGAAAGGCTTCCGAAGAAATGCCGAAGCTGGTGGAAGAAATGCTGACAGAGGGCGTGGCGTGAAACAGATCGACGACGCGACGCGCATGTTGGCGCGTCTGCCGGGGTTGGGACCGCGCTCGGCGCGGCGAATCGTTCAGCATTTGCTGACGCGCCGCGATAACCTTTTGCTGCCGCTTGCCGAAGAGCTGCGGCGACTCGCGGATTCTCTTGCGGTGTGCAGCGTCTGCGGAAATTGGGACGAACGCTCGCCCTGCTCGCTGTGTGTGGATGCCAAGCGCGACCGTAGCCTGCTTTGCGTCGTCGAACAGATCGCCGACCTGTGGGCGCTGGAGCGCAGCGCGTGCTATCGAGGGCAGTACCATGTGTTGGGCGGCGTGTTGTCTGCACTCAACGGTATTGGCCCGGACGATCTCAGGCTTGCCAAGCTCGAACAGCGCGTCCAAAGCGCCGAGATACAAGAGGTGATCTTGGCAACGAATCTCACGCTCGAAGGACAGACAACGGCTCACTACATCGCTGCTCGATTGACACGAATGGGTGTCAAGGCGTCCAGGCTGGCGCGCGGCGTGCCGATAGGAGGCGAGCTCGACTACATGGACGAAGGCACGCTTTCGACCGCCATCGAGGCGCGACAAAAAATCATCTGATGACGGCGCAGGGGGCTTCCGACACCATCTACGCGCTTGCAAGCGGCACGGGGCGGGTTGCCGTTTCGGTGTTGCGAATCTCCGGCGATCAGGCTTTTCGGGCTCTCGAATGTCTACAGGGACGTTTGCAGCCGCACGCGCAGCTGCTGCCGCGGCTACTCAAGAATCCTTCCACGCACGAGACGTTGGATCGCGCCATGACCGTCCGTTTTTGTGCCCCCAAGAGCTACACCGGCGAGGATATGGCGGAGATTCACTTCCACGGGTCTCGCGCTGTTCTGGAAGCCGTGCTGGCGGCGTGGCGTGCGAATCCGCAGCTGAAATTGCGACAAGCCGAGCGCGGTGAGTTCTCCCGTCGAGCACTCGTTGCGGGAAAAATTTCGCTGACTCAAGCAGAAGGGTTGGTCGATCTGATTTCTGCCGAGACGCAGGCGCAGCGCAGGCAGGCGTTGACTCAGAGCGAGGGGGCACTCGCTCGGCTGTATGGCGGGTGGGAAGAGCGCGTCTTTCTGTTGCTTTGTCGGTGCGAGGCGCACATCGATTTTGCCGACGAGGACCTGCCGCGCTCGGAACGAGAACAAGATGCAACCTTGCGAAGCCTTGTGGAAGAGATCGAGGCGCATCTTGCGCTTGGCGAGAAGGCGGCTCGTGTGCGCACGGGGCTTTCGGTCGCGATCACGGGTGCACCGAATGTGGGCAAGTCGTCGCTGTTGAATCGCATCGCGGCGAGCGAGGTCGCCATCGTGGCTGCAACGCCCGGCACGACGCGCGATGTCTTGCGGGTGCGGACGGAAATAGCCTCGTTGCCGGTGGACTTGTTGGATACGGCGGGCTTGCGTCGTGCGGAAGACGCGGTCGAGGCGGAGGGAATTCGTCGTGCGCGGATAAGCGCGGAGCAAGCGGACCTTGTCGTGCGCGTGGAGGAAGCGGGGAGAAGCGATGGGCGTTGCGGTGAACGGACACGCGCTGACATGGTTCTTTTCAACAAGGGTGATTTGCTCGACGAGGCATCGAGGTGTGCGTTCTCTCTGCCTGCGGGCGCGTTTCTTGTGTCAGCGCGCACGGGGGAGGGCATCGGGGATTTTCTCGAAGCGTTGGGGAAGATGTTGGAGGATCGCGTGGCGGTGTCCTCTGAATCGTCTCTTGCACCGACGCGGGAACGTCATGGCGAGGCGTTGAGAGAGGCGGTTGCAGGGTTGCGGAGGGCGTTGGTGGAGGGGGAGGACAGAGATGATTCTAGGGGTGATTTGGGGTTGATGGCAGAGGCGTTGCGGGGTGCGCATGGTGCGTTGGGAAGGCTTGTGGGAAGACGAAATGTGGAGGCATTGTTAGATCGGATCTTTGCCGAGTTTTGTATTGGCAAATAATCGGCAAATAATCGACAGATTTTTTGACGACAAAAAGGCGTTGTCCGCAAAAAACACACAGGCTCCCTTATTGATTCGCGCCTTCCTCAAGTTCTTTTGCGTACGACCAGCTGGGGTCGTAGGCGTTGCCCTTCGTCGGCAACTCTTGCAAGAATCGTCCCGTCACATCCACCGTCATCAAACGCGAACTCCCCACGCGCGCTCCTTCAGGAGTCGGTTGCTTGTTGAAAAACACCAACACCCTGCCGTTCGGAGACCAGCTGGGACCTTCGACCCGAAACCCCTCGGCAAGAATGCGCAGATCACTGCCGTCCGTGCGCATCACTCCCACGCCAAACCTGCCGCCCAACTGACGCGTAAACGCAATGCGATCACCCCTTGGCGACCATACAGGTGTGGAAAACGATCCCTTGTCGAAACTCACACGCTGAACATTCGTGCCACGCCGCGTCATCACATAGATCTGCGGCGTGCCGCTACGATCCGAAACAAACGCCACATAACCCCCGTCAGGAGAAAAACTGGGCGAGGTGTCGATCGAAGGATGCACCGTCAGACGACGACGACGTTTCGTCGATAGATTGTAAGTGAAAATCTCGCTGTTCCCCGACAAGGACTGCGCATAGATAATGCCGCGATTGTTCGGCGCAAAACGCGCAGCATAAACAAGCCCCTTGCCCAAAGGCAAAACTTGCTCGCGGTTCTTGCGCGTCAAATCGATCAAACGGATCGAGCTCTGCTCGCGCGTGAGCGCCGTATAGACCGCCTTGCTGCCATCGGGCGAAAAACGCGGGTTCAACACCAAAAGACGGCGGCTGCGTGTGAGCAAGCGTTTGTTGGCACCGTCGGCATCCATCACTTCCAGCCTCTTCCAACGACGTTTCTTGCGCACGATCTCCGAAACATACAGGATGCGACTGTTGAAATAGCCCCCCTCGCCCGTCAGACGAGAATAGAGCGCGTCGGCGATGTCGTGCGCAAGCACACGCGGCGAGCGTGCGCTCAAGGTCTCTCGTGCAAGCGGGCGCTCGAGCGCGACATCCCAAATCTGCAAGGTCGCCGTCAACACCTTCCCTTTTTTGTTGAGCGAAAGCGACGCAAGCGCGTTCGCGCCCGCAACACGAAAGACAGCGAAAGGCGGCGTTTCGTTCAACGTAAGAGCCGTCTGAATCAACGCGTCGCGCTCGACAATCTCGATCAGCCCGGCGCGCGTCAGATCCGCCTCCAAGACTCCGCGCACGAGCTTGGTCGTCTTGCGTCCCACTTGTTCGCGCACGATGTCGGTGATCGCAAGGCGAATCGGACGAAAAGTTCCCTCCTGAATGTCGATGCGAAGCTGCGCCGTCGCAGGCGAAAGCGCACTGGCTAGCCACAAAAGGCTTGCAAACAACAGGAACACAAAACGCGACACGATCCCTCTCAACCCTTCAATTTCCGAACAGACTGCGGGGGTCAAAACGCAAGATCGTCTTTTTCCACAAGGCATGCTTTTCCAACGGCAGGCGCAACGGCGAGCATGCCTTGTCCGAAATCGTGCGCAAGGCTGCTTCGGCGGCGCTGCGGAAAAAAGGATCGTTTCCCATGCGCGCGCGATCGATCACCAAGGCGTCGATGACATGGGCTTGTTCGTCGATCGTCAGCAACAGATCGACAACAAGATTCTCCAGCGCAGGAGCACCGATCGGAGGGCTCCAGCAGCGCGTGATATGACGGCGAAAGGCGGAAAGCTCGGCAGAAGTCAGAACAGATTCGGATGTCAGAAACGAAGGATCGGGTTCCGCCTCCGAATCCGTCAAGGCTTCGTCTAGCGATTCGTCCAAGTTCGCTTCTTCCGAAGCCGCCTCCAGACTGGCAATCAAAGAATCTTCCGTCTCCGTTTCTTCTTTTGGCAGCGTCGGGTCTGACTTCGGTTCATGTTGCGCCGTGTCTGGTTCGACCGCCTGTTGTGTTTTCAAGGAAGGTGTTGTCGGAGTCTCTTCGACGGCGACCCGCTCCGAGCTTGGCGCGGAATCGGGCGCGCTCGGTTCTTCTTGCTGTAAAGGCTCACTCTTCTTGGGCTGTGTCGTTGTGTCAGCGCGATACGCTTTGATTCGTTGTCGCAGCTCCGCCTCCGAGACAACCTCGACGCGAGTGGAAGGAAAGGGTTCGATCGTCCGCGGCAAGAGCCATGCGACGAGCGTGCTGGCA
>JABAAA010000140.1 GCA_014239005.1 Alphaproteobacteria bacterium
TCCGAATACCTTGGCAAGGCGCAACTCGTGCATCCCGAACACATCCTGCCCGAAAACGCTTTCGCCGACTTGCCCACACACGAGCCCCAATGGCGGCTGACGCACGGCATCACAAGACCCATTCTCAGAAAGCTGCTGTTGCAGGCGCTCGAACGTGTTCCCGTCCTGCCCGAATGGCAGCCCGCACCACTTTTGCAAGCCCACGCCTACCCCTCCTTTCGTCAAGCGCTCTTCGACCTTCACACCGCCGAAGAAGACAAAAGCCGTCGTGCGCACGCACGCCTTGCCTACGACGAGCTCTTCGCCCATCACCTTGCGCTCGCGCTCGTCAAGCGACACTGGGGACAGCGTCAGAGACGCGGAACAAAAGCCGACCACGCAGCAGCCGAGCAACGTCTTGAAGCCTTTCACGCGCGCCTCCCCTTTCAGCCGACCGCAGCTCAGTTGCGCGCTGTCCGCGACATCCGCAACGACATGGAGACGGAAGAACGCATGCTACGCTTGTTGCAAGGCGATGTTGGAAGCGGAAAAACCTATGTCGCAGCATGCGCCTTGCTGTGCGCAACCGCGGCGGCGGGACAGGGTGTCTTGATGGCACCCAGCGACTTGCTGGCAAGGCAGCATGTGGCAACGTTGCAAGAATGGTGTGCAGCGTTGGGAATCGAGGTGGCGTTGCTCTGCGGCTCGCTGGCAAAAAAGGAACGCGAAAAAGCCCTGCTCGACATCGAGAGCGGTGCTGCTTCGATCGTCGTCGGAACGCACGCCTTGTTTCAGAAAGGGGTTCGGTATCGAGATTTGCGTCTTGTTGTCATCGACGAGCAGCATCGTTTCGGCGTGTATCAGCGCGCGGCGTTGCTGTCGAAGGCGGGCTCGCCCGATGTGTTGGTGATGAGCGCGACCCCGATCCCTCGCACCTTGATGCTGTCGGTTTGGGGGGGAATTGCGATCTCGCGTTTGGACGAGAAGCCTGCGGGCAGGAAGCCTGTCGAGACGAGGTTGATCTCTTTGACGCGCATCGAGGAGGTCTTGTCCGCCGTCGAGCGATGGCGAGCTGCGGGCGACAAAATCTATTGGGTCTGTCCTGCCATCGTCGAGAACGAACCGAGCATTGCCAGGGACGACTCGGCGATGAGGGGTTCGACGGGAGTTGTTTCTGTGGAGGAACGAGTTCGTCTTTTGCGTTCTCGTTTTTCTGCGGGTTCGGTGGTGTTTTTGCACTCGAAGCTATCGGCTTCGATGCGCGCGGAGTCGTTGCGTCGTTTTGCTTGTGGGGATGCGAGCATTCTTGTGGCGACGACGATGATCGAGGTTGGGATCGACATTCCTGCGGCGCGCGCGATGGTGGTTGAGAATGCGGAGCATTTCGGATTGGCGCAGTTGCATCAGTTGCGCGGTCGGGTAGGTCGAGGGGAGGAGGTGGCTCGTTGTTTGTTGTTGTTTGACGAGGGGGCGAGCGAGGAGGCTCGCGCCCGTCTGTCGATTTTGCGAGGGACGGAGGACGGGTTTCGCATCGCGGAGGAGGATTGGCGCTTGCGAGGCAGTGGCGATCCTTTGGGTGTGAGGCAGAGTGGTTTGCCGAGTTTTTTGTTTGTCGATTTTGCCGAGCATTACGGCATGGCGAAGGTTGCTGCGGAGCAGGCGCGGCGTTGTGTGGAGCGCGATCCGTGGTTGCGCGGAGAGGGGGGGGTGCGCTTGTTGTTGACCTTGTTCGAACAGGGGGGGAGCTTGGCGATGATCGAGGCGGCGTGACAAAGGGGGGAGTTTTGGCGTTGCGGTAGTGAGCGTCTGTTGTAGAGTGTCCTGATGAAGAATTTAGCGATGGACATGGTCGGAAGAAAGAACGGGGAAGAGAGCCGTGTGCTGGAGCTTTCTTCGGGCGGTGCGTTTTCGCCTGAAGATCGAGAGGCGATTCGACGCTTCAACGCTTGCATCGACAGGAAGCAGATGGCGTTGGAATACGGCGAGGACGGAGCATCGGACGGGGTATTGCGCGTGTTGTTGAAGGAGGTTGATCTTTACGAGGTGAGACGCATCGTGCAAGAGATTTCGCTTTCGACGGATATTTTACGGCGTGTTTTGAAAGAGGTGGAGGGTATCAAGAGTTACGGGATCAAGGGCAAGAAGCGCAAGTATGCGGGTTACAACAAGGAGCGAAAGGTGCAGGGTCGTGCGGCGAAGGTTGAGAGGAGAGGACAGTATTTTTATGCGCGCGACGAAACCTTTTCCAAAGAAAACAACGTGTTGCCAGCGAAGTATTGCGACAAGATCATTTGCGGTGACAGCGAGAGTGTTTTGCGAGGCTTGGAGGATAATTGTATCGATTTAATCTTTACATCTCCTCCGTACAATTTCGGGCTTGACTACAAGAACGGCGCGGACGACAAGGTGTGGCAGGAATATTTTGACAAGTTGTTTGCGGTGTTCGACGAGTGCATCCGTGTGTTGAAGTACGGCGGTAGGATTGTGGTGAATGTTCAGCCTCTATTTTCGGATTACATTCCCAGCCATCACTTTGTCAGCCAGCATTTTTTGTCTAGGAAGATGATATGGAAGGGGGAGATTTTATGGGAGAAGAACAATTATAATTGCAAGTACACGGCGTGGGGTAGTTGGCGTTCTCCGAGCAACCCTTATTTAAAGTACACTTGGGAATTTTTGGAGGTATTTTGCAAGGGGGTAATGAAGAAAGAGGGCAGGCGCGAGGACAGCGATTTGACGGCGGACGAGTTTAAAAAATGGGTTGTTGGCAAGTGGTCGATTGCGCCTGAGCGGGGGATGGCGGTGCATGGTCATCCTGCGATGTTTCCTGAAGAATTGGCGAGGCGTGTCATTAAGCTGTTTAGTTACAAGGGGGATGTGGTGTTGGATCCTTTTAACGGGGTCGGGACGACTTGTGCTGTCGCGAAGAAGTTGGAGCGGGGGTATTTGGGTATAGACATTGCAAGCGACTATTGCCAAAAGGCGAGCAAGCGTCTCGACAGCATTTTGCTATGAAAGACATCGATTCCCTTGTCTCGTATTACGAAGAAATAATACAGAATTTGCAAAAAGAAGAATCGCAAGGGCAGATACGGGCGAAAAAAGGAGACTTGGTCACAGTGTTGGCGCGAGGGGTTGTTCGTCTTGCGTGGCATGAATTGAATTTTCAAGAAGACGACTTGACTTTTCGATCGAGTTATAAAGTTGAGTTGAACATTCAAGACGAGTATATCAAAAAACTTGCTGAAGAAATTAAAATTGATATTAAAAAAAATTTAAATAAATACAAGTACAAACTTAAAATCGATGTTCCTGTTTTTTACAACAACAATCTTTTCGTGGCGATTGAGTGCAAGGCTTACGCTGAAAACGCTATGCTTAAAAGAGTTTTGCTTGATGCTGAAATTGTCAGAAGAAACTATCCTAATATAAAAAATGTCTTGTTTCAATTGGAAAATCAAATGGGAGGGGATTATTCCAATATCAACAAATCTTTACATCTCGGCAGTGGTTCTAGCCATGCTCTGATGTCTTTCTTTCCCAAAGTAAAGTTACATGTTATTACATTGTTGGAAGGAG
>JABAAA010000141.1 GCA_014239005.1 Alphaproteobacteria bacterium
CTTTCAAGGCGAAACGCTTTGAGCTTGCAGGCTGCCGTATGCTCGCACACAACCTCCTTGCGCTCGCTCGCGCGCGCAAGCCACGCGAAAAAACGCACCCACGCGATGCCGTCCCACAAGTGCGCACGACGCATGTTGGTGCGCTCCGTAGGCGTTTTGCATAAGCGCAAGACCTCTGTCGGCTCTTCTTGCGTCGATTCTCCGAGAAAACGCAGAGCAATCTTACGTTTGCGACACGCGCGCACGAGTGCACTCGGCGCACGCGCGTCATCCAGCAGCAGCGGTTTCTTCCGCTCAGCCTGTTCGTCCAACGCGGTTGCCAGCGCTGCTTCGGGATAGAGTTCGATATGCGAAAGGTCTTCTCCGCTCACGGCGGGACGCGGGCTACAGAAAAATCGCGCAGGATAAAATTGTGCTTCTTCAAAGTCGAGCAGAGCAAAGCCCAAGGCTACAGGAAGAAAGGGCAGGTCGCTCGCACGCAGAGAGAGCGCCCACGCCACCGCGTCGCTTGCCGTCAACAACAGCGTCTCCCCCTGCCGATGCAAGGGATGCTCTTTCAGCGCTGCCCGCACGCGCTCCAAACGTTGTTGCGGATCTTCGCCCGTCTCGCGCTTGCGCCGCAACGAGAGCAGACTCAAGGGCGCGGGAGGTTTGTTGCGCCACACAGCTTCGATGCGCCGTGCCGACACAGGCACAAGAGTAGGCACGGGGCTTCGCGCGTGCGATGTGGCGGTGCGGCGCAGCTGTTCTTGGATCGTCGAAAGCAGGCGTTCAGAGATCTGCCACGGATCGTAGCCGATGCGCCCCGACGAGAACATGTCGCAAAGCGCAGGTGCGATCTGTTGCAACGAGGCTTCGCGCGTCTCGAACAGCGCACGATCGCATTGCGCGCGCAGTTGCAAGCGGTAGCGCGCATCGGAGGCGACGAGCGATGTTTTTCCCGTGCGAAAATCGAGTATCGCCCAGCCGTTCGATCCCGAAAAGCCGCTGAAAAAACGCAGCCGCTCGGCGCTCGGTTGTAGAAATTCGTTGCCGTAGCGATCGCCGCGCAAGACCAGCAAGCCGTCCAGTCCCGACAAACGCTGTCGCAAGGCTTCCAGCAAGGTAGCGTGATCGCGCACTGCAAGGGCTTGCTCCTCGATCGCACGCCTCGCTTGTGCAACCTCTGCCTCGAAGACCTGTCGGTCAGATTGTCGGATACCCCTGTCTCGAAACAGCCGCTGCCACATGCGGCGGTTGTAGGGATTGTCAGGTGCCGCCGCCGCCCCTTGCACCCAAGCGCAAGGAAAGGCGGATTGTGAAGACGGGGCAGGGATGGATGTCTCGCCTTTCAGAAATAATTTATTCGGCAACAGCCCCGTGCAACGATCGGGCAGGAGCGTTCGCGCGTTCGTCGTGCTGTTGCACTGCCGTCATGTTTGCTGCGCAGAACTTGAATTCGGGAATTTTTCCGATAGGATCGAGTTGCGGATTGGTGAGAAAGTTTGCCGGCGCTTCGGCGAAGCAGAAGGGCATGAACAGCATGCCTTCGGCAACCTCGCGGTCGAATCGCAATGTCGCTTCCACCTCGCCGCGACGCGTTTGGATGCGCACGCGCTGTCCTGCGTTCAGGTTGTTTTTGCGCGCCTCGCGCGGATGGATATGGACGAGCGCTTCGGGTTCCAGCGCATCCAAGGTTTCAGAACGTCGCGTCATCGCGCCCGTGTGCCAGTGTTCGAGCAAGCGTCCGGTCGTGAGAACATAAGGATAGTGTTGATCGGGCAGTTCTGCGGGCGCGACCAAATCGGTGGGAACCAGACGCAAGCGTCCGCTTTCGGTGGGAAAACCCTCGCCGAACAAAGTCTCCTGCCCCTCCTCTTCCTCGCTCGCGCACGGATAGACGACCGAGCCCTCGCGTTGCAACCTCTTCCACGAGATTCCCTTGATCGAGGGCATGGTTTGGCGCATCTCCTCGTAGATCTCTTCCACCGTCCCGTAGTTCCACGCGCATCCCAGCTGTTGCGCGAGCTGTTGCAAGATGATCCAGTCCTCGCGCGCTTCGCCCGGTGGGGGCAACACGCGGCGAGCGAGTTGCACTTGGCGGTTCGTGTTCGTGAAAGTTCCTTCCTTTTCGGCGAACGTACTTGCCGGCAGCACGACATCGGCGAAGATGGCGGTTTCGGTCAGAAAGATTTCTTGGACGACGAGGTGTTGCAAGCGCGCCAAGGCTTTGCGCGCGTGGCGTGCGTCTGGATCGGACATGGCGGGGTTTTCGCCCATGATCACCATGCCCTTGATCTCGCCGCGATGGGCAGCGTTGACGATCTCGACGACCGTAAGCCCTTTGTTCGGGTTCAGTTTGCACTGCCAAAATTGTTCGAATCGCTTGCGTATCGCCTCGTCGTCGACGGCTTGATAGTCAGGATAGACCATCGGAATCAGTCCTGCGTCGGAGGCGCCTTGCACGTTGTTCTGTCCGCGCAAGGGATGCAATCCTGTTCCCTTGCGTCCGATCTGTCCTGTGATGGCAGCGAGGGCGATCAAGCAGCGCGCGTTGTCGGTGCCGTGGACGTGTTGCGAGATTCCCATGCCCCAAAAGATTATGGCGCGCTCGGCGCGTGCGTAGGTGCGCGCGACCTCGCGGATCGTCTCGGCGTCGATGCCGCAGATTTTGCTCATGGCGTCGGGGGAGAAGCCGCGGATGCGCTCTTTGAGCTTGTCGAAGTCGAGCGTGTGGGCTTGGATGTACTGGCGGTCGGTCAGGTTTTCTTCGATGATCGTATGCAGCATGGCGTTGAGCAGCGCGACATCGCGTCCCGGCGTGAAGGCGAGATGCTTCCATGCGTAGCGTGTGAGCGCGTGTCCTCGCGGATCCATGACGATGAGTTTCGCGCCATTTTTGGCAGCTTGCTTGAAAAAGGTCGCGGCGACGGGATGGTTTTCGGTCGGACGCGCGCCGATGACGACGATGCATTCGGCGTCGAGCGCTTGCGTGAAGGGAGCGGTCACCCCGCCCGATCCCAAGCCTTCGAGCAGCGCCGCCACGGACGAGGCGTGGCAGAGCCTTGTGCAATGATCGACATTGTTGGTGTGAAAGGCGGTGCGGATCATCTTTTGGAACAGGTAGGCTTCTTCGTTCGATCCTTTGGCAGAACCGAAGCCGGCGATCGCCTCCCCGCCGTGTTGGCGGTAGACATCGAGCAAGCCCTGCGCTGCGACCTCCAGCGCTTCTTCCCACGAGGCTTCGCGGAAGACCTGCGAGAAGTTTTGGGGATCGGCTTGCATGTCCCAAGCCTTGCCGACGCCTTCCTTGCGGATCAGCGGTTTGGTCAGGCGGTCTTCGTGGTGAGCGTAGTCGAACCCGAAGCGTCCCTTGACGCACAGACGATTGCGGTTGGCAGGACCGTCGCGCCCCTCGACGTTGCGGATGCGTCCATCTTTGACGAAGTAGCGCATTTGGCAGCCCACGCCGCAATAGGGACAAAGGCTGTCGACGGACGTGTCGGCTTCGCCCTTGTATTGCTGTTGCTCGTCAACTTCGGCGGATGCCATCAAGGCGCCGGTCGGACAGGCT
>JABAAA010000142.1 GCA_014239005.1 Alphaproteobacteria bacterium
CCCACAACCCCTCCCGTCGTCGACAGAGGATCCGAACAAGGACGCACCACATCCTGATCGCAAGGGAACGGCGTAGAAGACAAGTTCTCGCCAATCGTCTTGCCCGATACCGTGATGCAATCGGCATGAAGCAAGCCCGCATCCAACAAGGCGCGCATCAACACAGGAACTCCGCCAATCCGATACAAGTCCAACGCAACATAACGACCCGAAGGTTTCAAGTCGGCGATATAGGGCGTCTCCCGAAAGATACGGCACACCTCGTGCAAGTCGAAGTCGATGCCGCATTCGTGCGCAATCGCAGGAAGATGCAGCGCCGCGTTCGTCGAGCCACCACTGGCAGCAACAATGCGCGCCGCGTTCTCTAACGCCTCGCGCGTGACGATGTCGCGCGGCTTGAGATTCCGCTCAAGCAACATCATGACGTTCTCTCCCGCACGCCTGGCAAAAGCATCTCGACTCTCGTAAGGGGCAGGCGTTCCGGCAGAGCCCGGCAGCGCCAATCCGATCGCCTCGGAGACGCACGCCATCGTGTTCGCCGTGAATTGTCCACCGCACGAGCCCGCAGAAGGACAAGCCGCGCATTCGATCTCGTGCAAGGTCTCGTCGTCGATGGCACCCTCGGCATGCTTGCCGACCGCCTCGAAAACATCCTGCACAGTGATGTCGCGTCCCTTGTAACGCCCCGGCAAAATCGATCCTCCGTACAAGAACACCGAAGGCACATTCAAACGCAACATCGCCATCATCATGCCAGGCAGCGATTTGTCACAGCCCGCGATGCCGATCAACGCGTCGTAGCAGTGTCCGCGCATCGTGAGCTCGACCGAATCCGCAATGAGATCGCGGCTGACCAAAGACGACTTCATGCCTTGATGTCCCATGGCAATCCCGTCCGTGACAGTGATGGTGGTGAACTCGCGTGGCGTCCCTTTCGCCGCCTTCACTCCTTGCTTGGCGGCATCCGCCTGTCGGTCGAGCGCAATGTTACAAGGGGCAGCCTCGTTCCAACAAGTGGCAACGCCGACAAAGGGCTGGGCGATCTCTTCTTCCGTCAAGCCCATCGCGTAGTAGTAGGAGCGGTGCGGCGCGCTGGACGCCCCCACGCTGACATGGCGCGACGGCAAGTGCGATTTTGTCGAAGAAGACAACGAGGACGAAGAAGCAGGGGTGGTCGAGGACATGGCAACTCCTTAAAGTTAGAGAAAGGTTGCAGAGAGAAAGGTTGCAGAGGTTATCGTTTTTTCCAAGCCGTGATTCGACACGCGTTGCGGCGGAAGGCTTTGCGCACCGCGTCGCAGACTTCTTGCGCCGCCGCGCCGTTGATGTAGGGGTGGGCGTAGAGCGCATACAGAATTCCCCGTGTCGAATCGTTTTGGCGCAGGATGTCGTAGCGTCTGCCGGCAAACCCGTTGACGAGATTGCGATGCTTGCTGATGCGCTGCCACGCCTGACGCGCTTGCGACAAGGAGGGGTAGCTGCCGATCAAGACGGCACTCGTCGTGTTTTGGGGGGCAGGGACGGACGCTTCGGGCGGCTCGCTCTGTTGCGATTCGGGTGAGGATTCGGATGAAGGTTCGGGTTGAGATTCGGGCTGGGATTCGGGTTGCGGTTGAACTTCGGGCAAAGATTCGGGCTGAGGTTCGGGTTCGGGCTGAAGTTCGGGTTCGGGTTCGGACAAGGGTTCGGCTTGAGGAGGGACGACGCGGGGCGAGTTTTCTTGGAACTGCGGCAAGACGGGCGTTCGGTTTCGTTGTTCTTCCAGCGCTTCTTCGAGCAAGCGTTTCAAGGGTTCGGTCGCGGGTTGTTCGTTGCGGGGGTTTGGAGAGGGAGCGGAATCCTGTTGAGGCGCGAAGAAGTCGGACGGCGGCGCGAAGGGCAGCGGAGCAATGGGCGGAAGGGAGGGTTGGTAGGGGGGGGTCGTTTCTTCTTCGCTCGGTATGCTTAAGGGTTCGAGGGTTGGGGATATACCCAAATCGTCTTGGCTTTCTTGGTAGGCTGCGCCCGCGAGCGAGTTGTAGGCGATGAGTTGTCTGCGTGTCGCGCGTCCGAGTCCGAAGCCCGGGGTTCGGAATTCGACGATTCGGGCGATGGCAGGTGCGTATCGATAGATGAGCGCGTCGGCGTTTTTGCGTTGGCAGAGCACCTCGAAAGTTTTGAAAGTTCCTGCGGGGACGGTTGTTTTTTGTCGATCGCCGACGACGCAGTTCCAAGTGAAGTTTTGGCTTTGTTTTTTCGTCGCTGTCTGTGCGTTGAATCGGATGTGTCTTCCTTGCCTGAGCGGAAAAAGGCTGCCTTTTTGTTGCGAGATGTTTCTTGTGCCTTGTCCGTATCGCGGACTTTGCCAACGCCACGCGGGCAGGAAGGGGTTGGAGGAAGTGACCATGCGCTCGCCGAGGTTGCTTTGCCAGCCCAGTCGATCGCCTTGGATTTGCGTGATACGCCATGTGGTCGTGGGGTTCGAGTAGGTGAAAGAATCTCCGATGGCGAAACGTTTTGCCGTCGGCAATTGAAGCGCTTTGCGCTGACTGAGCTTGCGTTGTCGCGTTTGCTCGTCGGGCTTGGCGCAGGCGATGGGCAGCAGTATTAGCAGCAGGAATGAGACGAGCGTACGCATAGGAACAGAGTAGCGCAAGGAAGGACCTTATTGTAAGGGCAGCGTCGTGTTGCATGAAGCAAGAAGAGTGCCGAACACACCATGTGTGACGCTGTCAGCGACAGAGTGACGCAATGACGCAATGACGCAGTGACGCACGGGCTATGCCTACTCTCTCTCTTCTACTCTCTTCTCCTGCTCTCTTTTTCTGCGCAACAGCACGTATCTTGCGCCCTCTCCTCCGTCGCGGATTCGCGCCTCGTGCTGCTGTACCACGATATCTTTCAGCGCAACGTTTTCCAACAATTCCGAGACCTCTTCACGCAAAATTCCCCGTCCCTTGCCGCTGATCACCAACACGCAACGACAACCCCGATCGTGGCAACTTCGCAAGCGCACGAGCAATTGTTCGCGCGCCTCTGCTCGACTCAAGCCGTGCAAATCGACGCGCGCATCGATGGTCATCTCGCCTCGGCGCAAACGTCGCGCGGTGCGCCAGTCTATTCCGCCATTTTTGCCGCCATTTTTGCCGCCGTTTTTTCCTTTTGCTACACGACGACTTGTCTCGTCTGGGAGGGGGGCAGGAGGGGGGACATCTTCCGAGACGAAGCCTTCGACGAAACCTTCGACGAAGCCTTCGCTTTTTTTGTCTTCTTTTTTCGGTTTTTTCGCTGCTTTTTTCGCTGCTTTGGGTTCTTGTGTTTTGTTTCGGCGTAGGTTAGCGCGCACATTGCGGACGACTTTCTGCCACAATTCCTGTCCTTCCTTTTCTGGCGTTGCGTTCATGGCAGCAGGAATTCTGCCATGACGGGGACATGGTCGGAGGGGCTTTGCCATCCTCGTGCTTCTTGCAAGATTGTCGTTGAGCACAGCTTTTTAGCGAGCGCGTTGCTTGCCCAGATATGGTCTAGTCTTCTGCCGTAGTTTTTTTCTTTCCACTGGGGGTGTCGATAGCT
>JABAAA010000143.1:0-1919 GCA_014239005.1 Alphaproteobacteria bacterium
GTTTCACCGCCGCGTTCGAACGAGATGTCCTTCGCGGCGTTGGTGAGGCGGAGTGTGTTTTGGTCGAGCCTTGCCTCGAAGAGATGCGCGATGCCTTGCACTTCTTTTGCGCCTGCTGTGCGTTGCGTTTGCGGGTGGAGCAATCTCGGCATGGCTAAAGCACTTCGATGAGTTGTAGCGTGAAGGCGTCGACGATGTTGCCGGGGCGCCATTGCAGTCGGGCTTGTCGGTCGTCGAGCAGCCGCATGCATGCTTGGGGATTGTCGAGCTCGACCTGGGAATCGAGGGGGGGCGCGAACCTCAGCGGTGGCGCGATGTCGATCGTTGCGAATTGCACGTCGGTTGCAGAGCGAAGGGAGGTTGTCACGATATGGAGCGAGCATTCTCCTAGCTCGGAGACGAGCGAAAAGGCGTCTCCTGGTCGAATGTTGTGGTCGCTGAGGCTTTCTGTCAGGTCAAGCGTCAGCTTGGAGCTCGCCACAAGGTTTGCATCGATGCCGTTTGTTGCGTCCTGTTGCGGGTCGGCGACTTGGGGGAGATTGTTGCTCCAACGGGCAGCGCGGATGTGCGCAGGGGCGTAGCGAAAAGATTTTTGCGCCCCTTGCAATCGTGCGCAAAATGCTTGAAGCGTGCGTGCTTCTTCGGCTTTGAGGTAAGGGAAGCTGACCTCGGCTCGCCATCGAGCTGCGTTCAAGGCGACGCGTTGCTCTTGCCCTGACAGGGGTGACTGGAAGATCTGCGTCTTGTGTTCCAGCCACCATCGTTCGCTTGCAGGAGCGGGTAGGTTTGCGGGAAAGAGGGGGAGGGGGAATGTTGTCATGCTCGTCTTCCGATTCGTTTGGCAAAGCTTCCTCCTCGTGCTGCCTGTTGTTCGATGGCGGCGAGTGCACCTTGTCGGACGGCATGCGCGAGGGTTGCGGCTTGTTCTTGGAGCATCGAGGCGTCGCCGGTGGCTTGCGCATCGATCGAAACTTGGATGGCGACGGGATTGTTGTTGCGATGTCTGGGATCGTGTTGCGTGATGATTTCCTCGCCCCTTTTTGCGATGAGGGGAATGTCGTCGGGTCTGAGCCCTGCGATGCCGCCGTTGTGGTAGAAGGGCAGGGTTTCTCTTCGCGCGCTGCCTGCGATGCCGCCGCTGTGCGCGACTTGGAAGAGGTTTTTCAGAGGCGAGGTGATCGAGGCGCGCAAGGTCGATTTGAGAAGTCCGGAGAGAAAGTTTTTGCCGAAGGATGCAAGCGATTGTCCTGCGCTCTTGCTGCCCGTTGCCAGCGAGACAAGCGATTTTTCCAGCGATCCGATCCCTGCATTGACGATGCTTTGCGCCTCGCTTTGCTTGCTCAACGCACGATGGCTTTTTTCGCTCTCACGAGTTGCCTCTGTGAGGGGTTGTTGTAGTTGCTGGAAGGCTTGAGCGGTCTCGCGCGTGCTCTCTTGCAGCTGTTGCGAGCTCGCGGCGAGTTCGGAGGCAAGCTTTTGGGGGTTGTAGCGAAAGTTCGGCATGGGATTTTTATCGGGGTTTTTGTGGGGTTTATCGTTGGGGTGATGGTGCTAGCTTGTGGTGTGTTGCCTTGTGATCGGCGAAGATGTCGAGTGCGGCTTGTTCCATGCGTCGCAGTTGCTCGAACAGGACGGGGGATAGGGTAACGTCTGCCAGTTTCGCAGCGGGTGCGATGGCGCTGTAGTCGATGCCTGTGGGATTTCCACCATCGATTCTCCACTGCGTTGCTAGCAGCAGGAAGAGGTTGAGCGCGTGCCAATTTTGCTTTGCGATGGGCATGGGGTTTTTGTCTTGGGTGGGGTTGAGTGTTTTGTTCCAGCTTTCGATTTGTGTTTTCGTTGCGCCGAGTTTTTGCAAGGATCGTTCGAGTTCGCGTGTCGAGGAAGGCGGCAAGAGCAAGCGTCTCACCGCCTGGGTC
>JABAAA010000143.1:1924-3533 GCA_014239005.1 Alphaproteobacteria bacterium
GATCGTTCGAGTTCGCGTGTCGAGGAAGGCGGCAAGAGCAAGCGTCTCACCGCCTGGGTCAGTTTTTTTCCAGGCTTCCTTTGATGCCTTCGACGTAGGCTCTTGTGAGGGCTCGTTTGACGAAGGGGAGGTCGAGCAGGCTTTGCAAATTTTGCTGTGAGAAGGGGTAAGGTTTTCCTTCGGCGTTTTGGATGTCCTTCCATCCTACGACGGCGACTTGCATGAGCGCGCGGTCGGGATCGTTGTCGTCGGCGAGCTGTTGAGCGAAGCAGTCTTCGTCGAGCAGGCGGAAGGAGCAGACGAAGCTTTGTTCTTCGCCCGAAGGCAGAACGAGAGCGATGTCGCGGTGGAAGGAGAAGGTTTCGTCTAGTCGGAACATGGTTGCCGCTTTGGGGTCAGTCGAGGGTGAGGGAGAACTCGTCGTCGCCTGCGTCGGGCAGGCAGACGATGGGCAGGTTGAGCGATTGCAGTCCGTCGTTTTCTCGGTATTGCGGGGGCTGCAGCTGTGCTTTGGGCATGCGAAAGTGCAGGCGTTTTCCGGTCTCTGTGCCGAGCGTGAATTGCAAGGGCATTTTTTGTCCTGCTTCTGCGACGGCGAAGAGGTTGTGTTCGCCTGTGCCGGGGTCGCGGATGACGAGGTCGGCGTCGGGTTCTCTGGCGACGATGTCGATGGACTCTTCGTTGAGTCGGGGTAAGAAAGGAAAGCTGTTGTTGAGGTTGAACTGGAAGCGTTCGACTCCAAGTGACAGGGGGTTGTTCTGCGCGCCGAGCGTGAAAGAGGGAAGGGAGAGGGAGGATGGAAGGGAAGGGACGGCGAAGTTTTTGGTGTTGGCTTGGGGAAAGGTGTGGATTTGTGGGGTTGTGTATCGCCCACGAAACTGGAAGAGCAGCAGGGGAAATTCTTGCGCTTCCAGTTGGATCGAGAAGGTGCCTCGGCAAGCGGTGAGAACATGCCTTGTTTCGTGCATGTAGATGTGCAGCGAAAGGGTTTGCGGGATCAAGGAGGAGGGTTTGTAGACCAACGTGCTGTTCTCCGTGCTTGCGCGACAACCGCAGGCTAGGAGCAACGGATGCCAGGGCGGCACTTGTTGTGCTGTTGCGGCGGGTGCGCATTCGACGGCGAAGGAGACTTCTGCGTGCGGGGTTGCGATCTGCCGTTCGGGACTTGCAAAATAGGCGAGGTTTTGTGTGCGTCGCGCTTGCTCGGCGAGCAGGGGAGCGAGCGAGAGATCGGCGACCAGGATGGCGTTGTTGGCGGCGGTGGGTTGTGCGTCCAAGCCGAGAGTGGTCTCGGTTTTGGCAAGCAGCGCGCGGCGTTGGGCGAGGAGGATGGTCATAAAAAACTCGTGCGTTGAAAAGGTTGTCGCTGTCGGGCTGTTGGCGGGTTCAAGGGGTTGGCTCTGTTGTTGCGATGTGCTTGCACTGGACGGTCTCCAGCCACATGATTTTTCCGTCTTGGGCGGAGAGCGCGTTTGCTATGGGTGTTCCTGCCAGCAGTCGGCAAGGAAAGAATTGTCGATGAATCTGTGCGGGTGGCGTCCATCCTTGCAGGGCTGTTCGGATGCTGTTCTTGATCTTGTCGAGGGTTTCGCTTTCGATGGCGGAGGGA
>JABAAA010000144.1 GCA_014239005.1 Alphaproteobacteria bacterium
GGCACTCAAGAAGGAGATCCCTCAGCTATGATTTTGAAACGTGCGGCGTTGGAATCGTGTTTGTCCAAATGCGTTTCTTCGGGCAGATCGTCTCTGCCGCGCGCGTTGCTGTTGTATGGGCCGAACGAGGGATGTTCTCGTTATTACGAGCAGCGTGTCGTGAGAGCATTGGCGGGAGGCGATGGGAAAGGCGAGCGAGCGAGGGGCGGTTATAGTGAAGATGTCGTTCGCTTGCCGTTGGAGGCTTTGACTAAAGAAAGCAAGAGGGGAGGCAAGAAGTTGCGTGATGTTCTGGGGTCTTCGTCGCTTTTCGGCGGGGTGCGGATTGTGGTGGTGGAGGCTCATGGTAGCGAGCGGTTTGATGCGCGTGCTGTTTTTGGCGACGGCTTGGAGGCTTTGTCGAAAGGAGAGAGTTTTCTTGTCGTGAGGGCGGGGGCGATTCGCAAGGACTCGGCGTTATGCAAGTTGTTCGAGGCTGGGGGTGCGACTTTCGCCTGTTACGAGGAGCGGGGTTCGGATCTTGTTCCTATGTTGCGTGGGCTTTTGGATGAGGGAGGAGTTAGCGCGGATGCGACGATGTTGGACGCGCTGGGAGAGGCTTTGTGCCGCGACAGGATGGCAGCAGAGCGTGAGATGGAGAAGGTTGTGTTGTACTACGGCGAGGGGGGTCGTGTTGATTCTGCCGTTTGGGATTTGTTGGGCGATTGGCGGGAGGCGAGGATCGGCGAGGTTTTGTATGCTGCTTTCGATGCGCGCAGTAGCGAGTGTTTGCGGGGTTTGGAGGGATTGCGTGTCGCGCAAGTTGCGGGTATTGCGTTGGTGCGCTCGGTGATGCGTCACATAGAGTGTTTGTTGCGTTTGGATGAGCGGAGCGGAGGAGACGGAGCGAGGTTGCGCGGGGAGATTGCGCGCTGGCGACCTTTTGTGATGTTTGCCTATCGGGACAGGTTAAGCGCGCAGGTGGTGCGATGGGGGAGGGACAGGGGGAGGAGAAGATTGTTGCGTTTGTTAGGCGAGGGTTTGGATTGCGAGTTGAGGATGAAGGGGGTTTCGGGGGGTGGATTACAATGGGTATTGGCGGAGCGTTATGTGTTAAGCGTTTCTTGGGCGTCGCGCCGAGGGCTGTGAGAAAACAAAGAACGGCGGCGAGACGAACTCTTTTGCAACAAACTCCTTGTGTAACGCGGAAAAATTATTTTTAAAAAAAGTTGACAAAGTGAATGCTTTTTCTTATTAAAAGCAAGTAGGGGGAAACACACAAGCAACATAAAGAGGACGGAAAGATGGACGAGAACGATAACGAAAATGGGGGAAAGAAGGAAAGACGCAAACACCAAAAAGAAGTCGAAAGATTCATGAAAGAATTTTTTAAGACAGCGATCGGCCCTGACACTTGGAAGAGTGAGGAAACCTTTAAATTAAGCAATGATGATCGTTCTCGCCATCAAGTTAATCATCGCCGCTATAAAGTTGATGGTTGCAATGAGAAACTTAGAATCGTTTGGGAATACGATGGACCTGATCATTATAAAAAAGAAGCTGTAGTCAAAAAAGACAAAAAAAGAAAAGAATTTTTTGTTGCAAAAGGATACACATTTATTGCTATTCCTTATTTATTTACTTTGACTAAAGCGGTCGTGCGTCATTATTTAAAAGAGGCGTTTGATAAAAACGAAAAAAACTTTGAAAAAGCACTGACTAACAATTACCAAGACGCTACTTTGGCTGGGTACCATGAAAGACGCGAATCTAATCCTGAACAGATTGTGCCAACGCCTGGGTGGCATGGCTCACCAAACATACCTTTTGGATTTTCGGAGGGAGGCAAAGAAAGATTCTTAAAAGAATTGAGCGAATTGCCTGAAGAAACGCAACATCAAATTATCTATTCTCTTACTCTTGATCCTATTGTAGAAAAAATCCTAAATTTTAAAATCAAGAACGAACATACCAAAGATTGGGAATTTAAGTTAGAAAATAAAAATTAATGCTCGTAGCAAGTGTGGAGACTAGCTAGACACATCAAGCGCATCATCGGTTATTCCAATATACCCAAACTGCCAATCACGATTCCTTTTCTGCGCCAATACCCGTGCGCGTCCCGCCGCCCAAGCACAACAGCCGATCGTACAACACGACCGCCGCCGCAATTCCGACATTCACACAAAAACGCGTCGGGATGCGCACGACCGCACGACACTGCCCCCGAACCTGCGCCGACAAATCTCCCCGCTCAGGACCAAAAATATACACCGCACGTTTAGGATGCAAAAACTTCGTCAAGTCGCGCGCTCCCTCGCACAGCTCGACACCGACCAAAGCGCATCCCTCAGGCAAGACAAACTCCTCCCACCCTTGATACCGATAAAACGGCACATGCCGCCCTACCTTGGAGGTGTCAACCTGCTCCAACAAACGCCGCGGCAAGCCCTCCCCGAACGCAAAGACAAAATCCGCACCGAACGCATGCGCCGTCCTGTAGACAGCTCCCGCATTGTGCGCCTTCGACAGATTCTCAACGCCAACACCGAAATAACCCCGTATCACAATATCCCCATCGCAAGAAATTCTATGCCGCCCTCATTCACGAAATTCACGCAAGGTCATAAACTCCTCCGCGTTCGTCGGATGCAAAGCGACGACAGAATCGAAATCCTTCTTGCGCGCCCGCAGACGCAATCCCAGCGCCAACGCCTGAATGATCTCAGGCGCATCGCTTCCCACCATGTGACAACCCAACACTTCGCCCTCGCCGGCAATACCTTCCGCTCGCTCGATCAACTTCACGAACACACGCTCGCGCTCGGAGGTTTCCCTCTCGGAGGGTTCTCTCAAGCTGTCGCGCAGAGGGACGAACGAAGACGAATAGACCCTCACCCCGCCACCCGCGCGCGCCTCCTCCTCCGACAAACCCACGCTCGCCAAGGCAGGGGTCGCAAAAACAGCGCGCGACAAGATGCGCGCATCGAACACATCCTTGCCGCCGCCAAAAAGGTTTGATACCAACACCTCCGCTTGACGAATCGCAATCGGCGTCAGTTCGGGAGACGCGGTCGCATCCCCCAAAGCGTACACGCCCTCTATCGAGGTGGCAAAATTTTCTCCCAAGACAATCTTTCCGTGCGCGTCCGTCTCGATTCCCAGCTCCTCCAGCCCCAAATCACGCGTGCGCGCCTTGCGACCGAGCGCCGCCAGCACGAAATCACAGTCGAGCGATTCTTCTCCCTCTCCCTCCATCTCACAACGAATTTCTCCCCCGTCTGCGCGCACCAGCCGCCGCAAACGACGCGACAACCGTACTGCGACTCCGCGCGCGACAAGCCCTTCGAGGCAACGACGCACGATTCCGCGATCGAAGGAGCGCAACAAAACATCGTTGCGATGCACCAAAGTGGTCTGTGCGCCGAGCGCGTTGAAGATGCCCGCACACTCCAAGGCGATGTAACCCCCGCCCAAAACGACGAC
>JABAAA010000145.1 GCA_014239005.1 Alphaproteobacteria bacterium
TCCCCCCTCTCCCAACGACACAGGCAGAGAAACCGACGGAGAACCTGACACCGACGCAGGCGCAGAAGAAACAGCAGGCGCAGAAGAAACAGCAGGCGCAGAAGAGACAGCAGGCGCAGAAATCTGATTCTGCGACCGCCCCCGCAACACCGTATCGAAAGACTTCAACTTCACCACGCGAAACTGTATCCGATCGCGCTCCGGCATGCGCACGCAATTCAACTCCAACACCAGCAATGCCCCCTCCTCGCGCAAGACCGCATGCTTCGCAGCCTGCGTCGAAAACAAGGTCACCTCGAACATTCCACTCGGATCGGACAAGGAAAGCACCACCAACCGCTTGGCACTGTCCTTCAACTTCTTCTCGCGCACCTCCTCCAGACGACCCGCAATACGAACACGATCCCCATCGCTCGCCCCCTCCAAGTCGCTGGCGCTCGACCACCCCATCCCCTCGCACAGAGCCCTGTGTTCCGCCAAAGGATGACGGCTCAAATAAAAACCTATCGCCTCACGCTCCTCGCGCAAACGACGCGCCTCGTCCCAAGCCCTCGCTTGAGGAATCTCACGCGGCGCAAAACCCGCATCAGAAACTCCTTCAGAAATTCCTCCAGAAACTCCTTGCGACGCCTCCTGCTGCGAAACACTTCCGAACAACGATTCCTGCTCCTCTTCGTCGCGGCTTTGCATCACATACAGCAAGAGATCGATCGCCTCGAAACTCTGCGCACGGTGCGCGTTGAGCCCATCGAAAGCCCCGCTGCGAACCAGCGATTCGAGCGAACGACGCGCAAGAGCTTGTCCCGCCATGCGTTCCGCAAAGTCGAAAAGGTCTCGAAAGACTCCGCCGCGCGCTCGCTCCGCCACCACCTCCTCCATCGCCTTGCCGCCGACATGCTTGAGCGCACCCAGCCCGTAGCGAATGGCATCCTTGCCCTCGTGCTGTTCAAGGACGAACTCGACGCGCGAGCGATTCACATCGGGCGGCAACAGCGCGATGTCCAACCCTTGCAAGCAAGGAACATACTGCGCAAGGCGATCGGTGTTCTCGGCATCGAAGACCATCATCGAGACAAAAAAAGCAGCGGGATGATGAACGCGCAACCACGCCGTCTGATAGGCGATCATCGCGTAGGCAGCCGCGTGCGATTTGTTGAACCCGTAGCCCGCAAAAGCATAGATTTGCTCGAAGATCTTGCTCGCCACGCGCTGCTCCATGCCGCTTTTGGCACAGCCCTCGAAAAAACTCTTTCGCTGCCCGCGCATCTCGACGGGGTCTTTCTTGCCCATCGCACGCCTGAGCTTGTCCGAAGCACCCAGCGAAAAGCCCGCCAACACCTGCGCCATGCAGATCACCTGCTCCTGATAAACGGGAATACCGTAGGTCTCGCGCAAGACAGGCTCCAACTTCTCGTGCAAGTAGACGATCGACTCCTTCCCGTGCTTGCGCGCGACATAGCTGGGAATATGCTCCATCGGACCCGGGCGGTAGAGCGCGACCGCCGCGATAATATCCTCGAAGCGATCAGGACGCATGCGCCGCAGCACCTCGCGGATGCCCGCCGATTCGAACTGGAAGACGCCAAAAGTTTCGGCGCGCGAGAACAGGGCGAACACCGCCGGCGAATCTAGCGGCAAGCCTTCCATGTCCAGCTCTGTGCCGCGCACGCGCAAAATCTGCTCGCAGTGTGCAATCACGCTGAGCGTCTTCAAGCCGAGGAAATCGAACTTGACCAGTCCCGCCTGCTCGACATACTTCATGGTGAATTGTGTCGAAGCGAAGCCCGTTTCCTTGTCGCGGTAGAGGGGGACGAGGTCTGCGAGCGCGCGGTCTCCGATGACGATTCCGGCAGCATGCGTGGAGGCGTGGCGGTAGAGCCCTTCGAGTTTTTGCGCCAAGTCGAGCAGCTTAGCGATCCGAGGGTCTTCGGCTTCGCGCACGAGCGCGCTCCCTTTTTCGGCGATCGAATCTTGGAGGGTTTGGAAGGGCGGAAGGGTTTTGCACAAGCGATCGACGCGTGGATACGAGATGCCAAGCGCGCGTCCAACATCGCGCACCGCCGCGCGCGCTTGCAAGGTTCCCAATGTGATGATTTGTCCCACTTTCTCTGCGCCGTAGCGCTGTCGCACATAGGCGATGACCTGTTCGCGTCGTTCCTGACAGAAGTCGATATCGAAATCGGGCATGGACATGCGATCAGGATTGAGAAAGCGTTCGAACAGCAACCCCCATCGCACGGGGTCGAGGGCGGTGATGGCGAGCGCCCATGCGACCAGCGATCCTGCCCCCGATCCTCTGCCCGGACCGACGGGAATTTCTTGTTGTTTTGCCCATCGGATGAAATCGGCAACGATCAGGAAATAACCTTGCAAGCCCTTTTCGACGATCACCTTCAGCTCGACCTCAAGTCTCTGCTCGTAGACGGCGCGTTCGCTTGCTTGCTGCGAAAGGTTCAATCGTTCGCAAAACAATCGTTCCAGCCCTTCGCGCGCCTGCCTTCGCAACAATGCGGCTTCGTCCTCGTCTTCGGCGAAACGGGGGAGGATCGTTGCGCGCGGTTCGAAGAGGACGCTACAACGTTCGGCGATGTGGAGCGTGTTCTCGCAAGCTTCGGGCAGGTCTTGAAACAGGGCGCGCATGCGTTCCGGCGCCGCCAAGTCTTGACGGGGCGAGGAGCGGCGACGTTCGCCGTTCGCAGCAGGAACCCCTTCGGCAATGGCGAGCAGCACGTCTTGCGCCTCAAACATGGAGGGAGTTTCGAACATGCAATTGTTGCTTGCGACCGGCGGCAGGTTTTCTTTCCGACACAACGCGAGCAATCCTTCTTCGATGCGTCGTTCGCGGCGTAAGGCGGTCGTGTTGTCTTTGTCGGCGAAGCGGTTGAGTTCGATGTAGAAGCGATCGGGGAAGAGCGCGCTCATACGTCGGCAGAGTGTATGCGCTTCGTCGAATCGTTCTTCGCCGATCAGCAGGGCGAGCGGTCCGTCCAAGCCGCCGCTGAGGATGAGGATCCCTTCGTGGTAGCGTTCCAAGTGATCGAGGGTCAGGTGGGGGTCTTCGCCCAAGATTTTCTCGGAATCTGTTGTTTCTGTGCTGTATTCTTGGTCGGCGCGATAGAGGGCGCTAGCGAGCCGCATGAGGTTTTTGTAGCCTTGTTCGTTCATCGCCAGCAGGACGATGGGGGCGAGGCGCGGACGGGGGGAGGTGCGTGTATCGAAGGAATCGAAGTGAAGTTGTGCTTCCAATCCGAGCAGGGGTTTGATGCCTGCTTGAGCGAGGGCGGCGCTCATTTCGGGGATGCCGAAGAGTCCGTTGCTGTCGGTGATGGCGATGGCGGAGGCGTGGTGTTCTTGACAATAGGAGACGAGAGTAGGGGCGCGTAGAGTTCCTTCCAGCATGGAGTAGCTGGTGTGGGTGCGGAGATGGACGAAAGAGGGAAGCATAGCTTCTTTCT
>JABAAA010000146.1 GCA_014239005.1 Alphaproteobacteria bacterium
GATCTCGCGGTGGCAGAGCGACCTATCGGATCGAATCACGTTGGTCGTTCCTCGACGGCTCGATTCTTCGAACGATGTCGCTTCGATAGACGATCTGCTGGCGTTTTTGCACGCCGAGCCCAACGTTTCGCATGCCGAGGCGATTCCCCTCGCGCGCTTGCAAAGCCTGTTGGAGCCGTGGTTGGGGCATGCTGCACGCACCGAAGGCTTGCCCTTGCCGAGCATGGTCGAGGTGGCGTTGTTGCGCGTCGAAGACGCGACGGTTGCTGCCTTGCGCGCCAAGTTGCAACAAAACTTTCCCGATGTCCTGCTGGACGACCATCGCGTGTGGCGTACGCGTCTGCTTGCCGTCGGGCGCATTTTGCAAACGGTGGCATTCTTGACAACGCTCGTCGCGCTGACGACGGCGCTCGTCGTCGTCGTCTTCGGCGTGCATGCAGCGATGGGCAGGCATGCGACGACGATCCAGCTGTTGCGCGTTATGGGAGCGGAAGATTCCTACATCACAGCGCAGTTCATGCCTGCCGTGCGTCGCGCCGCCGCGTGGGGTAGCGGCGCGGGATTCTTGCTCTTCCTCGTCACCTACGCGCTCTTGAGAATCGCGGGCGAGGGCTTCGCGCCAGAGCGCATGGGTCCTCACGGATGGCAATGGTTGCTCATGTTGCTGGTGCCGCTGGCTTGCTTCGTCTCCGCCTTGTGGGTCTTGATCGTCTTGATGCGTCGACGATTGCAAGATGTTCCCTGAAGGCTTGTGGCGCATGCTCTCACGATTCACATGCTTACGCTTCACATGCTCTTAACATGCTAAGAACTGTTTCGATGTTGTTGCTGTTGGCGCTCTTGCTCGTCGTCGGCATTGCGTTCGGCTTCGTGTGGTTTCAGCTCACGCTTCCTGTTGCCGAGCAGGGGAGGGGCGTCGAGCGTGCGCAGGCGATCGTCGTCTTCACGGGTTCCGAGGCGCGCATTCCTTCGGCGCTCGCCCTTTGGCGCAAGGGGGTTGCGCCGCGCTTGTTGGTCTCCGGCGTTCATTACAGGACGATGGGTCGTGATCTTGTCGGCAAGGACGAGGCGTATCAAATCGCGCTCGGACGTGCTGCGCGCAACACTTACGAGAACGCCGTCGAGACGGTGTTGTGGACAAAGGCACACGACATCGACAAGATCGTGTTGGTCACTTCCGATGTGCATATACGGCGCAGTCGACTCTACTTGCGCTGCCTTGCACCGCGCTTGGAGGTTGTGCCTTTTGCGGTCGGCGTTGTCGACGGACGGCGATGGCGCGCTACGCTGAAAGAATACGCCAAGTATTTGCTCGCCCTTGCGCATTGCAAGGTCGCTTCCTTGCCCGCAGCCTTTCCCACGCCGCAAGCCTTGAGCGGTTGACGGCGAGAACCCGTGAACAAGGCGGACAGCGAGATTGTGAAGACAGCCTTTCGAGGGCGGCTCGTGCGTCGTGTGCGTTTTGTCTTGTTCTTTCTCGTCGTGCTAGCGACGACGGTGAGCGTGACATCGGTCTCGACGTTGATCTCGTTGCTGACCCTGTGGCGTCGTCCGCCGTTCTCGCTGTGCTTTCTGTGGGAGCGCACCTTCAATTTTGCCTGTCGGTGGTTGCTGGGAATTCGCTTCCGCATTCGAGGAATCGAGAATATTCCGCAAGGTGCACGCGTTCTGTTTGCGTGCAAGCATCAGTCTTTGTGGGAGACGATCGCGTTGCTGACGCCGTTGCGTGTCGATGCCTACATCGGCAAGCGGTCGCTCTCTTTCATTCCTTTGTGGGGGTGGGCGTTGTACTTCGCCGGCAAGTATGTTCCTGTCAACCGCGCTGCCGTCGTTGCCAGCACCTTTGCGCTCTTGCGCCGCTTGCGCAAGCGTTTGGCAGAGCCTCGCTTTCGACGCGTCATGATCTTTCCCGAAGGCAAACGCACCCTGCCCGCAGAAACATCGCCCGCCTATCGAGAAGGGGTCGAGCTTCTGTATCGCCATTTTTCTTTTTGCGTCGTGCCGATCGCCGTCAACAGCGGGCACCTTTGGCCGAAGAAGGGCTACAGGCGCGCAGGTACGATCACCGTCTCGATCCTTGAGCCCATCGCGCCGGGCTTGGCGAAGGGCAAGCTCGTGGCGCTGTTGCAAGATCGCATCGAGGCGGAAGTGCGCAGGATCGGCATCCCTTGACGAAGACGCTTCGCTCGCCTTTCGCTCCTGCCCTTTGCCTGCCGTTCGTTGTTGCTTTAAGCATCGAGATGCGTAAAGATGGGCGGGTCATGGTCTCGGAGGGTCTCCGAGCCACCTTTTTCTGTTGCAAGAGCAGGATACGCATTCGATGAAACAACAATCTGCGATGAAGCGGCTTCGCGTCACGCTTGTCTTTTGGGGCGAGGGTGTCATGACATTTCTTCAGGATGTGTTCATTCGTTCGCGACGCGGTCCGACGACGGTGACGGTCATCTTCCTGCTGCTGGCGACCTCCTATCGAATCAACGATCCCCCTTTCATCGAGCAGCTGCGGCTTCGCAGCTTCGACAGCTATGTGCGCGCATGGCCGCACGAGGGCATCACCTCGCGTCCGATCGCTATCTTGGATATCGACGAACGCTCGTTGGACGAGCTGGGACAATGGCCCTGGCCGCGCACCGTAGTAGGAGATCTGCTGAAATCGTTGCGCAGCTACGATGTCGCCGTGTTAGCGATGGATGTGGTGTTCTCGGAGGAAGATCGTACTTCACCGAAGAATTTGGTGCGCCATGTTCTCTACGACATCGATCCGGTCACGCGCGACCGTCTGTCGCGTCTGCCCGATAACGAGCTTTCGATGACGCGCATTATGGGCGACGGGTTGCCGGTCGTCTTGGGCATGCCGAACTCGAACCGCGCGGAAAATCCGGAAGATCGTCTGCCGCCGTCTTCGTTCAAGGGTGCCTTCGGTCCCGATCCTTTGCAATTTATTAAGACCAACCGCTTTGTCAATCTGCTTCCCAATGTATCGAGGTTGAACAAGTATGCCGAAGGCTTCGGCGTCTTCTCGTTCGGCTTCGATTACGACGGTACTGTGCGCCGCGTGCCTGTCGTCGTCGCCGTGGGCAAGCAAACCTATCCCAGCCTGGCGCTGGAAACCTTGCGTGTGGGCAGCGACAGTCAAGGGCTTTATTTGCGCAGCGCGCAGAACTTGGGCATCATCTCGGTCTTGTTGCAAAACAAAGACGGCTCGCGGCGCGTGATCCCGACGGACAACGAAGGAAGAATTTGGGTGAAGTTCGGCGATCCTCAGCCGTACAACATCGCCTACGAAGAGGGACAGAAGAAGCGACTCTATGTCTCGGCGATCGATGTCTTGCAACGCAAAATTCCCAAAGAGTGGTTGCAAGGGCACTTCGTCTTCTTTGGCACCTCCGCTTCAGGGCTGAAAGACTTGCGCAACACGCCCGTCGATCCTTCGTTGCCCGGT
>JABAAA010000147.1 GCA_014239005.1 Alphaproteobacteria bacterium
CTGACGGACAAACTTCCGCTTCATGTCAACATGCAACGCCTCCTTCGCATTCACATACAAGCGCAACCCCGAAGGCGCGTCGTAATCCAAACGCATCCGATAGGGAGGGGACAAACGCAACAAACCCTCGTGCCGCACACCCTTCGCGTCGTGCTGCACAAAGCGCGTCTGCACCGCAGGCAGATGACGCAAATACTCTTGCGCACGCAAAAAAGCAGGCTCGGTATCCTTTTCTTCCAACGAACAGACGACATCCTGCTCGCTCGCTACCTCCTCTTGCGTTTCCGCTTCCTCTTCCTCTTGCGCTTCCTCTTGCGTTAGCGCGCCCCCCCGCCGCTCCTGCTCGCCCTGCTGAGCGAGCGCAGGCACCACGACGCAGCAGCCAAGCCACCATCCGACCACCAAAGCCACAGCCGAACGCCGCGCGAAGCAAGAAAGCAGCGCACGACGTTCACGGGGTACCCTCGAAGTTTTCTGCCTCTTGTAGCAGCACGCGCCTTTTGCCCGTTGCGTCGGCGAGCGAAACCTTGCCTTCTTGTTCCATGCGTTCGATAATTCTTGCCGCGCGATTGTAGCCGATCTGCAACTGGCGCTGCAAAAAGCTTGTGGAGGCTCGCTGATGCTTGGCGACGATCCCGACCGCTTGGTTGTACAGAGGATCTTCGTCCTCGCCTTCCAGAGCCGCAAGGGTGGTCTTGGGCTTGACTTCCAGTATCTCTTCTCTGTAGTCGGGGGGGGATTGCTGCCTGAGGAAGTTGCAGACGGCTTCGACTTCTTCTTCACCGACGAAAGGTCCGTGGATACGCGTGATCTTGCCGCCGCCGGGCATGAAGAGCATGTCGCCTCTGCCGAGCAGCGTCTCGGCGCCTTGCTCGTTGAGGATCGTGCGGCTGTCGAACTTCGAGGCGACGCGATAGCTCAGGCGCGTGGGAAAGTTCGCTTTCACCGTGCCGGTGACCACATCGACCGAGGGACGTTGGGTGGCGACGATCATGTGGATGCCGGCGGCGCGCGCCATTTGTGCCAGACGTTGCAACACGCCTTCGATGTTGCGTCCTGAGGTGATCATGAGGTCTGCCATTTCGTCGATGATGACAACGATGTAGGGCATGACTTCGGCAGCCTTGTTCTTTAGCATGCGGCATTTGCGGCGGTATCCTTCGATGTTGCGCACGCCGAGTGCTGCCATCGTTTTGTATCGCCGCTCCATTTCGAGCACTGTCCAGCGTAAGGCGCTGAGGGCTTTTTCGGGCTCTGTGACGACGGGGGCGAGCAGGTGCGGGATGTCTTGGTATGCGGCGAGTTCGAGCATTTTGGGATCGATGAGGATGAGTCGGCAGTCTTGCGGGGAGTGTCTGTAGAGCAGGGATAGGATCATGGCGTTGATGCCGACGGATTTTCCTGCGCCGGTTGTTCCTGCGATGAGGAGATGGGGCATATCGGCAAGGTCGGCGATTTGCGGCGTGCCGTCGCTGGCTTTACCGAGCGCGAGCGGCAGGAAGAGCGTCGGCGATGCGGCTTCCAGCAATTCTTTGAGAACGACGGTTTGGCGACGTTTGTTGGGCAGTTCGATGCCGATGCCGTTCTTGCCCGGAATGACGGCGATGCGCACCGAGATGCGCTGCATGGTGCGTGCAATATCTTCGGCAAGGCTGACGACGCGAGACGCCTTGACGCCGGGCGCGGGTTCCAGGGTGTAGAGCGTAATGACGGGACCGCATTGGATATCGGTGATGGCGCCGCGCACGCCGTAGTCGGCGAGCGTTTGTTCCAATCGTCGTGAGGTTTCGTCTTGTTCTTCTTGCGAGGGCAGGTTGGCGTGTTTGTTGCCGGCAGCGCTCAAAAGAGAGAGCGCGGGCGCTTGAAAGACGGAGGCAGAAGAGGGCGCGGCAGAAGAGGGCGCAACTTTTTCTGTTTCGTGTTCGAGGGGGATAGCTTGTTCTGCTTCGGGTTTGTAAGCGTGTGCGTCTTCTTGGGGGTAGGAGACGAGTTCTTGTTCGGGCGGGAGTTGTTCGACGAGTGGGGGAGCGGGGGATTGTTCGACGAGTGGGGGAGCGGGGGGATATTCGGGGGGATGTTGTTGTGGGGAGGAATTGGGGGCTAGGGCTGGAGCTGGGGCTGGAGCTGGGGATGGGGATGGGAAGGGTGTTGCGAGCGGTGTTTTGAGGAGGAGGGGTTGTTCGGCTCGGAGTGATTGGAAGAGGGCTTGCGCTGTTTTTGTGGCGAGGATGGCGGTGGCGTATGTTTTGCGGAGGATTGTTTTGGCGGTGGCGAGCGTCGCTTTGGGGAGGTTTGGGGATGCGGCGAGGAAGAGGGAGAGTGCGGCGAGTGCGCTTGCGGCGAGGGTGATTGTTTGTATGTTGGTGTTGTTGGTGAAGGTTGCGTTTCTGAGGATATCGCCGATGCTTCCGCCTGCTCCTGCGGGGAAGGCGTTAGTTGCCTCTGGGTTGATGATGGCGGCGGCGAGTGCTGCGAGGGAGATACTGACAGCGAATCGTGTTGTTCGGGCGATTGTTGATTGTTGAGCGGGGCTAGCGAGGCTGATGAAGATGGCGGAGATTCCCCAGGCAGCTTTTCCGAGTGTTTGTATGAGGAAATCTGCGAGGATTGCGCCGGGTTTTCCCAGCCAGTTGTGGATATTTTCTGCCGCGAAGGCTGCGGTATTGAGGGAGGGGTCTTGGGGGGCGTAGGAGAGGAGTGCGATGGCGGAGAGGAGTGCGAGGGGGATGAAGAGGGATGCTCTTCGTTCTTGTTGAGCGAAGGCGAGAAAGGCGAGGGCTATAGAATTTGCTTGAGAATTCGCCCGAGAATTCGCTTGAGAATTTGTCCGAGAATTCGCTTGAGAATTCTTTTGCGAAGCAGTGGAGCTGGCGGACGACATGGAGGAGGATTGGGGCGGGGTTGGGATGGGGTTGGGGGTGAATTTTTGTTTAGGATTTAGTTCGGAGGGGTTGTTGTTGGAGTTTGAGTTGTTGTCGTTTGGTGATTTTTCTTGTTCTTGTTCCTTGCAGGGGATGGAATTGTGTTTGGCGGATTTTGAGTGTTTCGAGGATTTGGAGTTGTTGGGGTCGGGTTGCTTTGAGCCATGTTTTGATTTCTTCTTTCGTTCTGAGGCAACCTTTGCAAAAGCCGGTGGCTTCGTCGATGGTGCAAACGGAGATGCAAGGGGAGACGATGCCTGTCTGTCTGCCGATGGGTGTTTCGGGGGTGGGGTGGGGCGTTGTCATGGGATATAGGGAATCACAAAACGGCGGCGTTGGCAAGGGGATTGTGTTTTGGGAGGATGCTTGGCTTTGTTTGTTTGTTTCTGCTTGCCTGCGTTTTTTAAGGAGCGCGCTACGCAGAGACAGACATGGGCTTTGTAGGATTGACGAGCGTAAAACATCGCGTGCGCTGGCGCACGCGGGGAGCG
>JABAAA010000148.1:0-174 GCA_014239005.1 Alphaproteobacteria bacterium
GCAGCGGCGGCTTCGGTGCCGGCGTGACCGCCGCCGATGACAACAACATTGGGGGAGGAGGCGAGCATGGATAAAGAGTAGCAAATTTTGCTTGCGGGCGAATGGCTAGCGCATCAATGCGTTTACCAACCTAATGTAAAACTTTAACTTCCCTTCTGTTCCACGCGTTCGGCA
>JABAAA010000148.1:184-3388 GCA_014239005.1 Alphaproteobacteria bacterium
CGGCGGACTAGGCAAAGGACATCTCGTGCGCGAAATCGACGCCCTCGACGGAATCATGGGGAAAGCCATTGACCAAGCGGGCATCCAATTCCGCATGCTCAACCGAAGCCGCGGTCCCGCGGTCCAAGGACCCAGAGCGCAAGCCGACCGAACCCTTTATCGCAAAGCTGTCCAACATTTGCTTTCAGAACAAGCCAACCTCCATATCCGCCAAGGTGAAGTCGCCGAGCTGCTCATCGAACGACACCACAGCGAAGAACGTATTCGCGGCATCACGCTAAGCACAGGAGAAAAGATCTCCTGCCCAAGCGTCGTTCTCACCACAGGAACTTTCCTCGGAGGCGTCATCCACATCGGAACAACCTCACATCCTGCAGGACGTATGGGCGAACGACCTTCGAACCTCCTCGCCCAATTTTTGAAAGGGCGAAACTTCCCGCTCGGCAGATTGAAAACAGGAACGCCTCCACGTTTGCTGAAAAGCTCTATCGATTTTTCTCGCCTCGAAGAACAACACGCCGACGAACATCCCGTCCCCTTCTCCTTTCAGACCGACCGCATCACAACGCCCCAAGTGCCTTGCCACATCGCCTGGACGACCGCACGCACACACGCGATCGTCGAACAACACCACAAGAGCTCGCCCATTTTCAGCGGCAACATCACCTCGCGCGGTCCGCGCTACTGCCCCTCGATCGAAGACAAGGTCTTTCGCTTCCGCGACAAACCCCGCCACCAAATTTTTTTGGAACCCGAAGGACTCGAAAGCGACCTGATCTACCCGAATGGTATCTCCACCGCTCTTCCTGAACGCGTACAGCGACAATTTGTTCAAAGCATCGAAGGGCTGGAACAAGCAACGATCGTCAAGGCGGGCTACGCTGTCGAATACGACTATGTCGACCCGCGCTCGCTTTTTCCCTCTTTGGAAACACGCTGCGTACAAGGGCTTTTTTTGGCAGGACAAATCAACGGCACGACCGGCTACGAAGAGGCCGCCGCGCAGGGGGTAGTCGCAGGCGTCAACGCTGCCAAACTCGGTGCTAATCGAAACGCCTCTCCCTTTGTCCCTCAAAGGACGAACAGCTATACGGGTGTGATGATCGACGATCTCACGCGCCGCGGCACTACCGAGCCGTACCGCATGTTCACCTCGCGCGCCGAGTATCGCCTGTCGCTGCGTTCCGACAACGCGGACGAACGCCTGACTCCGCTAGGAATTGAGCAAGGGTGCGTCTCTTCTGCCCGTGCTGTTGCCTACCAACAAAAAGCCCAAAGACTTTCCGACACGCGCGAGCTCGCCCGTAGCTTGAAAGCGTCTCCTTCGGCGCTCCAATTGCGGGGCATCGAAGTGAAAAAGGACGGGGTAGAACGATCCGCTTTCACGCTGCTGGGGTTGGAATCGGTTTCCTTGGCGAAAGTTTTGTCCTATTTTCCGTCGCTCTGTCGCTTGACGAAGGAGGAGTTGTCTAGGCTTGCCGTCGAATCGCGTTACAAGGGTTACCTTGATCGTCAAGCGCGCGACATGGTTTTTTACGAAAAAGAACGCGCGATGCTTCTGCCCGCAAGCCTTCGTTACGAGCAGATCGATGGGTTGTCGAACGAGCTATCGACGAAGCTAGAAGAACAGCGTCCTGCCTCGTTGAGCGAAGCGTCGGACATCGAAGGTATGACGCCTGCTGCGCTGCTCACCCTTTTGCGCTATGTCAAGCGACCTGGAGAAAAACCCTTTTCTACTGCCAGCCGAGCGGCTTGAGTTCTTTGAGTTCCGTTGACGATGGTGGTGTTTTCGAGGATGCGGAAGATTTTTCGCGCGCGGTTGTCGGCATGGTGGAGATTGACGCGGAGCAGAGGGCGAAGCTCTGTCTTTATCGGGACTTGTTGTTGCGTTGGAATTCGCGGATGAATTTGATGTCTGGAGGAGATGTGCGTCGTTTTTGGTCTCGTCATTGTTGGGAATCGGTTCAGTTGCTGCGTTTTTTTCCGCGTGACGGCTGTTCTGTCTGTGATCTTGGCAGCGGCGCGGGTTTTCCTGGGCTTGTGTTGGCGTTACTTTTGCGGAATCATCGTTTTACTCTGATCGAGAGTCGGCTAAAGAAGGCGTCTTTTTTGCGTCATGTTTCACGTGAAACATGCACATCCGTCAACGTCGAGACAACGCGCGTGGAAGACAAGCCTCGCGCCACGGACATCGTGGTCTCCAGAGCCTTCGCAAGCTTGGAAAAAACGCTGCAATACCTCCAAGAATGGAGAATCGGCAAACAACGCGGAGAACAAAACAGCGAACAAAACAGCGAACAAATCGGCGAACGCAATAACACCTTCCGAGCCTTGCTGCTCAAAGGCAGTCGATGGCAACACGAGTTGACTCAAGCACGACAATCTTGGACGATACAAGCTTCTGTCGAACGCTTGCCACAAAACATCGGACGAACAAAACGATCACCCAATGGATCACTCAACAGATCACCCGACGGATCGCCCGACGAACAATCTTCCGAAAAGTCCTCTTGCGTTGTGCTTAAACTGAAAACATGGTCTCGTGACAGAACAGATTCCCAATCCTGCTGACTCTTCTCCGCCCGCAAGCAAACCGCCGGAAACGGGTCGCGTGCTGGCGCTTGCGAACCAAAAAGGAGGGGTCGGTAAAACGACCACCGCGATCAACCTGTCGACAGCCTTGGCGCTGAAGGGCTGCTCGGTGTTGGTCGTCGACCTCGATTCGCAAGGCAACGCGACGACAGGATTCGGCTTGTCGCCAAAAGAATCCTCCACAGAACCCTCCCCAGCTACCAGCTACGATATGCTCTGCCGCACGAAAGAGCTGGATGCCTGTCGTATAGCGACGGCGATTCCGCAGCTGGAGATCGTGCCGTCCAGCCTCGACCTTGTCGGCGCCGAGGTGGAGCTTGCCGAACAGGAAGACCGCTTCACGCGTTTGAAAAAAGCCTTGGCGCAAAGTTGCACGCGCTTCGACTATGTGTTTGTCGATTGCCCGCCGGCACTGGGCTTTTTGACGCTTAATGCTCTTTGTGCGGCGGACGCGATTCTTGTCCCCTTGCAGTGCGAATTTTTTGCGCTTGAAGGATTGAGCCACTTGCTAAAGACCGTCGCACGCGTACGCACCAGGTTGAATCCCAGCTTGACCATCGAGGGCGTCTTGCTGACGATGTACGACCAGCGCAACAACCTCTCCGAAATGAT
>JABAAA010000149.1 GCA_014239005.1 Alphaproteobacteria bacterium
AACGGGGCGTCTCCTTCGCCGAGGGGTTGCTTGCGCCTCGTGCGCGTCTTTTGCGTCGCGCCTATCGTGCTGCGGATGCTGTGCAAGTGGAAGGATTTCGCCGCACCTTGCTGCTATTGAGCGAGGAGGGCTTGTCGTGACGCAGGGTGCACACGACCACGACCATGACCATGACCACGACCATGACAAGGCGCAAGAAGCGGACATAGACAACATGGACAACATGGACAGGGCTGTTTCTTCTGCGTCCTCTGCGTCCGCGACCTCGTTAGCCGAGCAGGCGCACCTGTTGGTGGTCGACGACGACAAGCGATTGCGCGACCTGTTGCGGCGTTATTTGCAAGGCTGCGGTTTCGGCGTGAGCCTTGCGTGCGACGCAGGCGAGGCGCGACAGCTGTTGTCGACGCTGCGCTTCGATTTGGTGATCGTCGATATTCTTATGCCCGGAGAAAGCGGCTTGGACTTGGCGCGCAGTCTTCAAGAGCGCGAGGCTATTCCTGTCCTGATTCTCTCGGCGCTGGGCGAACCTGCCGATCGTCTGCAGGGCTTGGAGCTGGGGGTTGCCGACTACATGGCGAAGCCTTTCGAGCCGCGCGAGCTGTTCTTGCGCGTTTCAAAGATTCTTTCGCAAGAGCGGCGGCGGGCGCTGTTGCCGTCGCAGTTGCGGGTGGGGGGGTGGCAGTTCGAAAGCCGCCACGATGTGCTGGTCTCCCGCGAGCGGAGCGTGCGACTTCGTCCTAGCGAGGCGAAGATTCTGCGTGCCTTGGCGAGCCGCGCGGGTGCGGTGGTGAGCCGTTCCGTCTTGGCGCATCTCTCCGAGATCAAGGATTCGCCGCGCACCGTCGATATCGCTATCGCGCATTTGCGACGGAAGCTGGAAGACAATCCGAAAGAGCCGCGGCATATCCTGACGCACCGCGGCAAGGGCTACAGCTTGCAACTCTCGTGATGTTTTGCACGAGAATCATTGCCTGATCCCGTGAGCCCGTTTTCCCGTCGCGCGCGCGTGCGTCGAACGCGCAACGAAGCGAGAGGCTTGTCAGGCAAGGCTCCTCTTTCGGTCGCCTTGCGCACCTTCGCTGCCATTCTCGGTGCGATGAGCGCCATGTTGGGACGCGTGTTGTGGTCGCGCCGTAAAAAGACAAGGTCGCGGCTGTCGCGCGTCGGGCGTATGCGAGCGATTGTGACGAACGTTTTGCAAACGCTGTGGCCGAAGACGCTTTTTGCGCGCGCGTTGTTAATTATTGTGATTCCTCTGATCGCGGTTCAGATCACGGCTACCTACGCTTTTTTCAATCGTCACTGGACGATCATTGCGCAGAGCATGGCGAGCGCGATCGCCTCAGAGATGAACTTGGCGCTCGACATGATGCGCGACGATCCTGCAAGTCTGCCTCGTCTTTCGGGAGTTTATGAGAAGCACTTGAACCTTCCTTTGAGTCTGTTTCGCGGACAGACGATCGATCCGCAATCGGCGCAGGCGCAGCGTTTCGGCTTTTTCACGCGCCACTTGGGCAAAGCTTTGCAAGAGAAGATGAAGCGTCCTTTTGTGATCGACAGTGAATCCTTTCCGAATCAGGTTGTCGTTCAGTTGCAACTCGCCGAAGGAGTTTTGCAAGCGGTCATCCCGCGCGAGCGTCTGTTCAGCGCGACCACTTATATTTTTGTGATGTGGATGGTTGGCTCTTCGGTTCTGCTGTTTTCGATCGCTGCCTTGTTCATGAGAAATCAGGTGCGCCCGCTGCGTCACTTGGAGCGGATCGCCGATCGGTTCGGCAAGGGACACGACACGACCGAGCGCATCGACAGTCGCGGAGCGCGCGAAGTCCGCAACGCGATTTTGGCTTTCAACCGCATGCGGCGGCGCATCTTTCGTCAGATGCGTCAGCGCACCGACATGCTTTCGGGGGTGAGCCACGACCTGAGAACGCCTTTGACGCGCATCAAGCTTCAGGTTGCAATGTCGCGCGATCCGTTGGTGCGTGCGATCGAAGGGGATGTGAAAGAGATGGAGGCGATGATCGAGGGTTACCTCGCCTTTGCGCGCAGCGAGGGCAGCGAGCGTGTCGCCACGTTAGACTTGACCGCGTTGATCGACAAGCTGGTGCGAAGGTATCAACGTTCGGGCAATCGCTTGTATTGTCACATGGAGGGGCGTTTTGTCATCACGGGTCGAGAAAATGCGCTCAGTCGTTGTTTGGACAACTTGTTGTCGAACGCGCATCGGTATGGCAACAATGTTTCGCTGTTGGTCGGACGGCGGCGCGAGCATATCGAAATTCTTGTCGATGACGATGGTCCGGGCATTCCCGATCCGTATCGTCGGGAGGTGTTTCGTCCGTTCTTTCGATTGGAGAGTTCGCGCCGTCAAGAGACGGGAGGAATTGGGTTGGGATTGTCGATTGCGCGCGACATTGCGCGCATTCATGGGGGGGATTTGACCTTGGATTCGTCGCCGCAGGGCGGATTGCGCGCGAACTTGCAGATCCCTGTTTGAGCAAAAGACGGGCTTTGTCATAACAAAAAGGCGGTCAGCGCATCGCGTGCGTAGTGCGTAGAAAACACGCACCCGCCCTTCCCCGCCCCTGCAACAAAACGCACAAAGCCCGTCCGCCGCCCGCCGTCATCCCTCTGCGACCAGCTGCTTCTTGATCTCTGCGATCGCCTTCGCCGGATTCAATCCTTTCGGACAAGCCTTCGTGCAATTCATAATCGTATGACAACGATACAACTTGAACGGATCTGCAATTTTTAGCAACCGAGCGCGCCGTGCGCCGTCCCGCGAATCCATCAACCACCGATACGCCTGCAACAAGACCGCCGGGCCTAGATACTTCTCGCCGTTCCACCAATAGCTCGGGCAGCTCGTCGAACAACAAAAACACAAGATACACTCGTACGAGCCGTCCAGCATCGCTCGCTCCTTAGGCGACTGCAACCGCTCCCGCGAACCCTTCTCTACCTTTGACGCCTCCTGCAACCAGGGCTGAATCGAGGCAAGCTGACGATACGCATTGCTCAAATCCGGCACCAGATCTCTCACCACACGACAATGCGGCAGAGGAAACACACGCACAGGACCCTTCACCTCCGCCATCGGCTTCGTGCAAGCCAGCGTGTTCGTGCCGTCGATGTTCATCGCACAGGAGCCGCAAACACCCTCTCGGCAAGAACGACGAAAGGTCAACGTCGGATCGATCGTGTTCTTGATCGCAATCAAGCCGTCCAACACCATCGGACCGCAACGATTCAGATCGATCGTGTAACGATCCAAACGAGGACGCTCACCCCGCTCCCCGTCCCAGCGATAAACCTGAAAAGTTCGCTTGCGCGCTCGGTTGCTAAAAATTGCAGATCCGTTCAAGTTGTATCGTTGTCATACG
>JABAAA010000014.1:0-6319 GCA_014239005.1 Alphaproteobacteria bacterium
GGAATTGACATGGACAAATCGGTCGAATTTACCGTGCCTGAGCGATGCTACATCGACGGCGCATGGGTCGATTCTCCCCGCGGCGATCGCTTCGAAAGCCGGAACCCCGCCACAGGAGAAACGCTCGCTTCCGTGCCGAACCTCGGCGCGGCGGAGACAAACAAAGCGATCGAGGCCGCCGAAAAAGCCTTTGGCGATTGGCGCGCTCGCACGGCGATCGAGCGTGCGCGGTTGTTGCGTCGCTTTGGAGAGCTCATGGGCGAACACAAAGAAGGCTTGGCAAACCTGTTGACACGCGAGCAAGGGAAACCCCTCGCCGAGTCGCGCGGCGAGGTCGATTACGCCCAATCCTTCCTGTTGTGGTTTTCCGAAGAGGGTTTGCGCCTCTACGGCGATACGATTCCCAGCCATCGTCGAGATGCGCGTTTGCTGGTACTAAGGCAGCCTGTCGGCGTGTGCGGATTGATCACGCCGTGGAACTTTCCCTACGCCATGATCACGCGCAAGCTCGGGGCAGCCTTGGCGGCGGGATGCACGGCGGTCGTCAAGCCCGCAGAGCAGACTCCCCTGTGCGGACTCGCCTTGGCAAGGCTTGCCGAAGAAGCAGGATTGCCGCGCGGCACCGTCAATGTGATCACGGGAGATCCGAAGGCGATCGGCAAGGCGCTCATGGAAAACGAGAACGTGCGAAAGGTCTCTTTCACAGGATCGACCGAGACGGGAAAGTTGCTGATCGCTCAATCGGCGGCGACGGTGAAAAAGCTCTCGCTGGAGCTTGGAGGACACGCGCCGTTCATCGTCTGTCACGACGCCGATGTCGATGCTGCCGTCGAGGGCGCCGTCGTCTCCAAGTTTCGCAACAGCGGACAGACCTGCGTTTGCGCCAATCGTTTTTACATTCACGAATCGCTCTACGAAGCTTTTGCAGAAAAGTTTGCAGGGGCGATCAAGGCGCTCAAGGTCGGCAACGGCTTGGATGCCGACACGCACATCGGACCTCTGATCGACGGGGCAGCGGTCGAAAAGTCGAGGCGCCATGTCGAGGACGCGCGCGACAAAGGAGCGACCCTGCTCTCAGGCGAGCAAAACTCGAAGTTGGGGGAACAATTCTTTCCTCCGACCTTGCTGGGCGAGGTCGACGACAGCATGCAGATCATGCACGAAGAAACCTTCGGGCCTGTTGCCCCTCTGCTGCGTTTTCGAGAGGAAAAGGAAGTGGTGTCACTTGCCAACGACACGCCTTACGGCTTGGCAGCCTATTTCTACGGACGCGACATCGGCAGCGTGCTGCGCCTTGCCGAAGATTTGGATTACGGTATCGTCTCGGTCAACTCGGGCGTTTTTTCGACCGCGTGCGCGCCTTTCGGCGGCGTGAAACAATCGGGCTACGGGCGCGAGGGAGCGCGGGTTGGCATCGAAGAATATACTCATATCAAGTATGTCATGCTGGGCGGGATTGCAACATAACCGACGCTGTTGTAAGGAAATCTATATTGGACATTCATGTTGACTACCTTGCCTGTTGACTTGTCTTGCATGTTGGTTGCTTTGCAAAACTACAACGGCGCGCGTGACGGGCAGTGCGTGTCCCAAAATTTAAAACCAAGATTCAAAACCAAAATTCAAAAGCAAAATTTATAACCAAAATTTATAACCAAAATTTATAACTTGAACGCGTTGAACATCCCGTTCAACCCTGTCAAGTGCCGACTTACAAGGTCATCCGTCACCCACGCGCTTCCCCATCTTTTCGGCGAGGTCGAGCATGCGCTGCGCAAAGCCCCACTCGTTGTCGTACCAGGCGGTCACTTGGACAGCATGCGCGTCGAGTGCACGCGTCTCCGGCAAATCGCAGATAGCGCTCTCGCTGCGATGGGCGAAATCGGTCGAGACGAGCGGCGCGTCGCACACAGCGAGAACACCCCTCATGTCGCCTTGCGCGTGCTGGCGCAAGGAATCGTTGATCGCTTCGACCGAGCAGGGTTTGCGCAAGATGCAATCGAAGACGAGCGCTGAGACGGTGGCGGTTGGAACTCTGAGAGCGCTGCCGAGAATTTTTCCTTTCAGCTGCGGCAGCGCGAGCCCGAGCGCCGACGCCGCGCCCGTCGAGGTGGGAACGATCGACAAGGCAGCGGCGCGAGCCCGACGAAGATCCTTGTGATACTTGTCGTGAAGGGGTTGGTCGGCGGTGTAAGCGTGGCAGGTGAGCGCGAAGCCGCGTTCGATCTCGCCCAACCGATCCAACACGCAGGCGATCGGGGCAAGGCAGTTCGTCGTGCAAGAAAGTGCCGAGACGATGCAATGCTCGGGCCGCAGGGCGTCGTCGTTGACGCCGACGACGATCGAGGCATCGGGCTGGTCGGCTGGCGCGGAGACCAACACTTTTTTGGCACCGCGCTCCAAATGCCTGCTGGCAAGGGCACGCGTTCGATAGGCTCCACTGCATTCCAGCACGAGATCGATACCCATCTTGCCCCAATCCAACTCCTGCCACGCGCGCGTTCGCAAGCAAACGATGTCGTGTCCTGCGGCGTGCAGGATGTTATCGTCTTTGGCAACACAAGGGACGTTCAATGTTCCGTGCAAGGAATCGTAGGTGAGCATGTGACAGGCTTCGTGCGCAGAAGGCGTGGGGCGCGTGCTGCCGTCGTTGAGGGCTACGATCGCAAGCCCTTCGCGCGGCGATTCGAGCCACGCGCGCAAGACCAACCTTCCGATGCGACCGAAGCCGTTGATGGCGATGCGACAAGCCATCAGAGCAGCCCGCGCGCCTTGAAACTGGTGTGTCCTTCGCGCGAGATGATGAGGTGGTCGTGCAGCACGAGTCCCAAGTCGTCGGCGATACGTTTGAGCGTGCGCGTCAGGTTGATGTCGTCGAGCGAAGGGGTGATGTCGCCGCTGGGATGATTGTGCGCCAGCACCATGCCGCTTGCACCGTAGTTGAGCGCGCGTTTGATGATCTCGCGCGGATAGACGGCGGTGGTGTCGATCGTGCCTTGTTGGAGGACCTCGTCTTTCAGGATGCAATTCTTCTTGTCGAGAAAGAGGACGCGAAACTGCTCGACCTGCCCGCGCGCCGAGCGTGCGCGGCAGAGGTTGATGATCTGTTGCCACGACGAGATGACATCGGTCTGCACCTCTTCGGAGAGCATGCGCTCGGCGGCGGCGGCAATGAGCTTAACGATGGCGAGCGAGCTTTCGGCGACGCCCTCCACTTCTTTCAACGCCTCCTGCTCTGCGCTCACGACATCGGCGAAGTTGCCGAAACGTTTGATCAGACGTTTCGACAGCGGTTTCATATCCAAACGCGGCACGGCGAAGGTGAGCAGCAACTCCAACAGCTCGTAGTCTTGCATCGTCTTGCCGCAGTCTTGCAAAAAACGCTGCCTCAACCGTTTCCGATGTCCCATCGTGTCCGACGTGTTCGCGTCGTTCGGAGCGTGCGTCGACATTAGTGGTAAGGCGGGCAGTGCCATCCGCGCGGGGAGAGTGTGAAAACCTCGCAGCCTCCTTCGACAACCCCGACGCTGTGTTCAAACTGAGCCGAGAGCTTGCGGTCGCGGGTGACCGCCGTCCATCCGTCGGGCAACACTTTCACTTGCGCGTTGCCTTGGTTGATCATGGGTTCGATCGTGAAGATCATGCCTTCTTGTAACTCCGCCCCTTCGCCTGCGTTGCCGTAGTGCAAAATGTTCGGTGCTTCGTGGAAGCCGCGTCCGATCCCGTGTCCGCAGAAATCGCGCACCACGCGAGCCGGACCTTGCTCGGCGTGTTGCTGGATGGCAGCGCCGATGTCGCCCGTCGTGTTGCCCGGGCGCACCGCCGCGATGCCGCGCATCAGCGATTCGTGAGTAATGCGCGTCAGACGTTGAGCGGCAACGGACACCTTGTCGCCGATCCAGTACATGCGCGACGCGTCCCCGTGCCACCCCTCCAAAATCACCGTCACATCGATGTTGGCGATGTCGCCTTCGCGCAACACCTTCGCATCGTTCGGAATACCGTGGCAGACGACGTGGTTGACGCTGATGCAGGTCGCTTTCGGAAAACCTCGATAGTTCAAGGGCGCAGGGACGGCATCGTGAGCGCGGATGTACTCTTCGCAAAGCCTGTCCAGCTCGCCCGTGTTGCAGCCGGGTATCGCATGCGGCGTGATGAAATCCAATGTGCGCGCTGCCAAATTGCCGGCGCGGTGCATCGCTTGAAAATCGCTCTTGCTGTAGAGGATGATGTGAGGACGCATGCGGTCGGGATTCTTCGTTGCTGGTTTGTTGACGGGCGTTGGTTGCTTGCCTGTCAAGAAATATGCCGCGCAGCTTCTCTTGTTGACAGTCCTTTTTGCCAGCAGGCGGCGCGGCGCGAGTCGTCGGCGTTGGCGTCCAGCCACGCCTGTTCGCCGCCGAGGGTTTGCTCGCGCTTCCACAAGGGAGGTCGAATCTTCACCATGTCCGTCATGTAGCGACAGGCGTCGAAGGCATCGTTCCTGCGCGCGCTCAGGCAGGCGACCAAAACGATCGTCTCTCCGACGGGAATGTCGCCGATGCGGTGGTGAATCGTGGCGGCGTCCAAGTGCCAGCGGGTTTGCGCTTCGCAGACGATCTCTTCCAGCGAGCGTATCGCCATGTCGGGGTAGCAATCTAAATACAGGCTTTGCAAAGCATCCGAAGACTTTTCTTGATGCCCTGATTCACGCCCTGGTTTCTGCTCTGGTTTTTGTTCTTGTCGTTGCGCGCGCGCGATGCCGCAGAAGCTTGCAAGCGCGCCGTTGCGATGGGGCTTGTTGTTGTGCTCTTGGGCGAAGAGGCGCAAGGTTTCGTACGGGCAGAAGGCGGCATCGTGCAAAAGGGCTGTTCGCGTCGTCGTGCTTGTCGTCATGCGCGCCGTTATCCGCCTGTGATCGGAGGAAAGAAAGCGACCTCGTCGTCGGGGGCAAGGGAGGTATTTCCTTCGACCACGCGTTTGTTGACCGCGCATTTCACCAGACTTTTTTGCGCAAAAATCTCGCGATAGCTTTCGTCGCGCGCGCACAAGGCGGCAACCAGCTTGTCGAGGCTGTCGAGGTCGGAGGCTACGATGTCTTCTTCGCGCTTGCCGAGCTTCTCGGCGAACCAGGCAAAGTAGAGAATCTTCATCACGAACCCTGTCCGTGGCGTGGCGAAGAAAGCGAAGGCATGGGATCGTTTCGGCTCAACGGGGAAGGATTTCGCTTAGAGGCAGAAAGTCTACGATGTCACCTGCGTCGTAGCGGGTTGTCTCTTCGGTGAGCTCGGCAAAGCCGTCGGCATCCAACAAGGAGCTCAAAACGCCTGCGCCGCTTTTGCCATGCTTTGCCAATATAGGCAAGCAGAAAGCGTCCTTCGCTTCCCTTCCTGTTGTCCTTTCTTTCGTCGGGACAATCGTCGTGCGCACGAATTCGCGCCGACCATGTTTTTTCTTGCCTGAAAAGCCCAGCTTAGCTTTGAAACGGCGCGGTTCTGAGGGCTGTTCGCCGCTGAGACGACGGATCAGGGGTTGGACAAGCAATCCGAAGGTCAGAAAGCAGGCGATGGGATTGCCGGGCAAGCCGGCGAAAGGCAAGGGAGCCTCCGCGCTGGGCAGGCGCAGCGAGGCGATGCCGACGGGTCGCCCCGGTTTGAGGGCGACGCGCCAAAAGGCGAAGGCGCGTTGTTGCGACAGCAAGCGTGCGATGCCGTCGAGGTTGCTTTGCGACATGCCGCCGCTAGCGAGCAGAAGATCGGGAGGCTTCGGAAATTGTTGCAACGTTGCGTCCAGTGCCTCGAAGACGGCGTCCGCCTGGTCAGGCAGAATGCCGCCTTCGACGACCTCGCAGCCCAAACGAGCGAGCCAGTTGCGGAGCAGGACGACATTGCTGTCGAAGATTTGTGCAAGGTCGAGTTTTTTGTCCGCTTGTTCGTGAGCGCGCAAGAGCTCCTTGCCACTGGAAAACAGAGCTACGCGCAGGCGCGGCAAGACCTGCGCTCGGGTGACGCCTAGCGATGCCAAGACGGCGCAATCGACGGCATCCAAACGGCGACCTTTGGTCAGCAGCAGGCTACCGCGGAGAATATCGTCGCCTGCCTCGCGGCGATTGGCGCCTCGGACCAGTCCTTGAGGAACGAACACGCAGTTGCCTTCGCTGCGCACGTCTTCTTCCATCACGACGCTGTCGGCGTGTTCGGGCAACGCTGCTCCCGTATAGACGCGCGCGGCTTCTCCTGTGGCGAGAGCCCTTGGCGGCGACGTGCCTGTGGAGACCTCGAAGGCGACCGAGAGTTGGGTTGTGCTATCGCTGTTCAAGTCGTCGAAGGTGAAGGCGAAT
>JABAAA010000014.1:6417-15655 GCA_014239005.1 Alphaproteobacteria bacterium
TCCGTCGACGGCAGCGTTGGCGAAATGCGGCACATCGTGCGCGGCAAAAAGGTCGTCGGCGAGCAGCCGCCCGCAACAGCTCGCAAGGGGTTGTGTTTCCTGTTCGCTGCTTCTGCCAATTCGGGAGGCGGGGCGGAATTGAGCGACGAGGTCGAGCGCGTCGTCCAAGGACAGCAGTTGCTCGTCGCCGCTAAGTTGCATCGGAAGGGGCAGGAGGAGATTCGACGGAGGGGAGGAAGAAACCGCTGTGCAAGACGAACTCGGCGATGGGGGCGGGGGCGTCGGCGTCGAAGACGGGCAGCGTGTGTTGCAATAAAGGCGCGTCGCTGACGATGGCGCGGATGCGAGGGTCTTGTTGAGCAAGCGGGGGTTGGGCTTTGGGGTGTAGAGATTGTCGGCGGATTTCCAGCTTGTCGAGCGGCGCGCTTTTGAAACCCTCGACCAGCAGTACATCGACAGGGGCAAGGTGGCGTTGCAGGGCTGTTGGGGAGAGCCATCGCGTGTCGGTTGTTTCTTCGGGCGAGCATTCGTGCATCAGCGCCCATCGCCGCGAAGAGACGACCAGCACTTCGTGCGCGCCGGCGTTTCGGTGTGCGTAGGAATCTTTGCCTTTGTGGTCGATATCGAAGCTGTGGTGCGCGTGTTTTATGGTGGAGACGCGCAAGCCTTGTCGGGAGAACTCTTGGATCAGCGCTACGACGAGCTTTGTCTTGCCGCTACCGCTCCAACCCGCGAAGCCCACGACTTTTTTGGCAGGGACTTTTGTGGCGGAAGCTTTCATCGCGGGGACTTTCGCGGTGAGCATCGTCACCGTTTTGTTTTTTTGTTTCCGCCTTGTTTCAGGAGTTTGAAGGTGTAGCGGGAGTAGAGGAAGCCTGTGTAGAGGGTGACGAAGCATGCCAGGGCGAGCGTGAGATCGACGAGCATGGAGACCCACAACTGGCGGTGTCCTTCGAGGGCGACGACGGAGAGGATTTGTCCTCCGATACCGAGCATTTGCAACGTCGTTTTGTCTTTGGCGAGGGGAACAACGGGCAGCGAGGTGTGTGTTTTTTGTGCGAGGAACTCGCGTAATCCTGACACGACGATTTCGCGCACCAAAATAAGAAAGGCGAAGAGGCAGGCGAGTTGCGACATGCCGACTCCCTCTTGTTGGGGGAGGAGGGAGAAATCGACGCCGCTTCGTGCAAGGACAGCGACGAACACGGCGAAAATCAGCACTTTGTCGAGAATGGGATCGAAAGCGGTGCCGAACAGCGAGACAGCGTTCCAACGTCGGGCAAAGTACCCGTCAACGAAGTCGGCGAGGCAGGCGAAGAGGAAGACGATCCAGCCGACGAAGGCTTGACGCGGGGTGCCCATGACGAGGACGATGATCGGCAGGACGGAAACGCCGCGTAGCAGGGTGATGGCGTTGGGAACGCGCTTTTGCCAATGGCGAATGGGGCGGGCGGAGGGCATGGGAAGAGTGTAGCAGATACGGAGAAAAATTTTTAACCAGATTTGAGAAACGCACCCTATCTCCGCACCTCGATTTTCATCAGCGCGCCCCGCCGCAGCTTCGGCAACAATCCCCGCAAAACCTCACCCCTCACCGCCACACAACCCTCCGTGGGCTTGTAAGGAAGCTCCTTCGATGCCGTCGCATGCACAAAGATTGCGCTGCCCCGCCCTACAAATATCGGCGCGTCGTTATAACCTAACACCAACAACAAATCATAAACCCCGTCCCCCCGCCGCAACACCTCGTGCGAACAACGCGTCGGCAAAGCAATGGAACGATTGTACCTCCGTGCATGCCGCACATCGTCACACCACCCCGCTCGAACACCCACACGCAATATCGGCAGACGCGAACAAGGCGGTGCAAAAGAGAGCCTCGTCAGAAGAGCGGCTCGCAGCGGAAACACACCCACAGGCGTGACACCGTCCCCCTCTCGCTTTTTCACGCCAATACCGCCCCGCCCGAACGCGCAAGGATGCCGCTGCCCGCCACACAAAAGCCACCCCTGCTGCGCGCCTGCCTGCCCTACGGCGCGCATCACGACGCGCGAAGAGACTCGGCGAGAAGGAAGAAGGGGGCTATGTTCAAAGAGGAAACGCACGCGAGACAAAATTCAACAAACCTCAACTCATTCCCAACTTACTCTCTACTCACCCTCAACTCATCCTTCGCGCATACGACAGCCCAAGCCCTGCAAGCTGTCCGTGATTTCTTGGCAGAGGGTTTGAACTTCTTCCTCGGTCAAGGCGCGTTCGGCGTGAGGAAGGATTTCGACCTCGAAGGCGAGCGAAACCTCACCCTTGTCAGAGCAGTAGCGGTCGAAAAAGGTCAAGGCTTTCAGACGATGGCGTGCACGGCGCAACACCGCGTTTTTCAAGTCGACGGCGGTCAAGCCCTCAGGGATCCAGCAGGCGAAATCCCTGTAGAGCGATTGCTGCTTCTGCCGCTGCCAGCCCTTCGGCGCGATGCGCGCTTTGGCAGCGGGGATGCGATCGAGAAAAGCCTCGAACGCAACCGCGCGTCCTCGCAAGCCCAACCTTCGGCACAGCGCAGGATGCACCTCGCCGAATTGTCCGATCAAGGTGCGCCCCAAGAAGAACGCACCGCAACGATGCGGGTGGTAGCCCTCAGGCGCAGTGTCGGCTAACGTTGAATCCAACCGCTCGCTCTCCAACCCGCAAGCCGCGAAGACGGCACGCAAGTCAGCCTTCGCATCGAACAGGTCGGCGTCGCGCGAAGCACTGTGCCAGTGACGCGTAGCGAACGCACCTGCACGCACCCCTGCTGCCACCTGTTCTTGCAAGACCGCGTCGTCTTGATAGGCAAACTGCGGACCTACCTCGAACAATGCCGTGTGGCGTCTGCCCAGGGCTCTGTTGTGTGCTGCCGTCTGCGTCAAGTTGGGAAGCAAACTGGGGCGAAGACAATCCAACTGCGCGCTGATCGGATTTCTCAGACGCAAGCCCTCGTCCAACGCGAACACATCGCCGAAAGTCGAATCTGTAAACGACCACGCGACCGTCTCGTACAACCCCGCCAGCGCAAGCTTGCGCCGTACTAGCGCATCGCGTTTACGCCTGCCCGCAACGGCGCGTTCGCCAAGCGCGGTCGTGCGCACGAAGGGCGCGTCGGGAATCGCATCGAAGCCGTGGATGCGCAACACCTCTTCGACAAGGCACGCCGCGCTCGTCACATCGGCGCGCCACGAAGGAGGAACATAGACAGAACCTTCAGAATTTTTTTGAGAACTTTTTTGAGAAGAAGCTCCTTGCGTCTCCCGTTCAAACCCCAGTCTTTTCAAAATAACATCGATGTCTTTTTCTTCCAACGCGATGCCTCCCAGTTTGCGCACATGCCCTTTCGGCAAGAGGATGCTGCGTCGCGCTTGCGGCACCGTGCCTGCCGAGATCATCCTGCTCGCCTCCCCGCCGCACCATTCCAACACCAATTGCGTCGCGCGGTTGCAACCCTCGACAGCAGCAGCGGGATCCAAGCCGCGTTCAAAACGAAAACGTGCCTCCGATTCGATGTTCAGCGCGCGTCCGACCGCGGCGGTCGTGCGTGCGTCGAACAGCGCGCATTCCAAAAACATCCCTTGGGTTTCAGAAGAACAACCGCTCGCCTCGCCGCCGATCACGCCCGCTATGCCGACAACGCCGTTCTCGTCGGCGATCACGGTGGCGGCGCTCGGCAAGACGTAGGTCTTATGATCCAGGGCTGCCAAAGATTCTTGTGGCGATTCTTGCGATGATTCTTGTTGCGATTCTTGCGATGATTCTTGAGCGCGAGCCTTGCGGACGGTGAGCGTTTTTCCCAGAAGCTTGTCGCTATCGAAGACATGCAACGGACGGGCGAGGTCGAGCGTCAGGTAGTTGGTTGCATCGACGAGGGCGGAGAGCGACTTGACTCCGACGGCGTTCAGTCTTGCGCGAATGTGTCGGGGGGCTTGTCCGTTCGTGAGGTTTCGGAAGCTCCGTCCGCAGACGAAGGGGCAGTGGTGTGCGAGCGCGTCGGGCAGGTCGATGCGCCATGCGCGAGGAGAATCGAAGGTTTCTTGGAACGAGGGCTTCGGCAAGGGTTTGAGTTCTCCCATATTTGCCGCGGCGAGATCGCGCGCGATGCCGCGCACGCCCAAACAATCGGCGCGGTTCGGCGTGACCGCGACCGTACAGACGGGATCGAGCAGTCCTTGGCTTTCGGCGAAGGGTTGTCCGATGTCCTGTTCTTCGATCTCCAAGATTCCTTCGTGTTCTTCTGAGATGCCGAGCTCCCACTCGGAGAGCAGCATGCCGTGCGACCCCTCGCCTTGCAGGCTTGCCGCTTTCAAACGTGCGCCCGTTCGGGGGATCACGCTACCTACGGGAGCGAACACGCCTGTGAAGCCCTTGCGCACATTGGGCGCGCCGCAGACGACTTGCACGGGCTCGCTCGCCTTGTCGAAGCGCACGACGCACAGGCTGAGTCGCTGTGCGCGCGGATGCGGCTTGCATTCGACGACGCGGGCGGTGACAAAGGATCGATAGCGCTCGGAAGGATCGAGCCATTCTTCCACCTCCAGCCCGATGGCGGTCAGGCATTCTTGAAGCTCGACATCGCTCGCTGTGGTGGCGAGATGTTCTTCCAGCCAGCCGCGCGTGAATCGCATCGAACGCCTTCCTTGTGGTCTCGGTCGGGTTAGCAGGCTTGCGGACGCAATCCGCGCAGCAGCGAGGGCGCGTCCAGCGGCGAGAATCCGTAATGCTGCAGCCACGCCACATCACCCTCAAACATGGTGCGCAAATCGGCGATGCCGTACTTCAGCATGGCGAGCCGCTCCACGCCCATGCCGAAAGCGAAGCCTTGATACCTGTCCGGATCTAAGTTGCAGGCGCGCAACACATTCGGATGCACCATGCCGCAGCCCAAGATCTCCAGCCAGTCGCTGCGTGGAGAAACCTCTGCCACCAGCTCGAGCGCGCCTTCTTTGCGCAGGCACGCGACATCCATCTCTGCGCTAGGCTCGGTAAAAGGGAAGTAGCTGGGGCGAAAACGCACGCACACCGAATCTTGTTCAAAAAACGCACGCACGAACGCGCTCAAGCAGCTCTTCAGATGACCGAAGTGCGTGCGCTCGTCGATCACCAGCCCTTCGACTTGGTGAAACATCGGCGTGTGCGTTTGGTCGCTGTCGCTACGATAACAACGACCGGGGGCGATGATGCGAATCGGCAGATCGCCCTCAAGCATCGTGCGAACTTGAACGGGCGAGGTGTGCGTGCGCAAAAGCCACGGCTCGGAAGAGGGTGACGATCCTTCGGATGCCATGCGTTTTTCGCCTTGGAGGTAGAAGGTATCGTGCATTTGTCGCGCGGGGTGGTCGGGGGGAAAGTTGAGCGCGACGAAGTTGTGGAAGTCGTCTTCGACATCGGGTCCTTCGACGGCGCGAAAGCCCATGTCGCCGAAGACGGCGATCACCTCTTCGATCACCTGTCCGGTCGGATGCAGCGTTCCGAGATGTTGCGGACGATCGGGCAACGTGCTGTCGAGGCGCTCGACTTCCAGCCGTTGTGCGCCGCTTTGTTCTTCAAGACTGCTTTGTGTTTGTTCAAACGCGCGCAGCATCTCCTGTTTCAGCAGATTGACGGCGGCACCGAAGCCCTTGCGTTGGTCGGGAGGTAGGTCGCCGAGTTTGTGTAGCAGGTTTTGCAACGCCGATTTCTTTCCGAAGAAGCGGGTGCGCACTTCTTCCAGCGCGATGTTGGCTCGCTCAAAGCGTTCTTTGGTGCAGGCGGTCAGGTTGGTGCGAAAATCTTGCCTGACGCGTTCAAGCTCTGCGGACAGGGTCGCATCCATCGCAACTTCGATTCACAAGTCTAGCGTTCACGTTCAAGAAGAAGAATCGGCGGTGCGCGCCTTAAGATCTTCCTTGGGATCTTGTGGGGTGTTCTTTTCGGCGCTCTTTTCTTTCCATGCGTTGGCTGCCTGTTCGACCAGCTCTTGGAAACGTTTCGGCTCTTCGACGGCGAGCTCGGACAGCACTTTTCGATTGAGACGTATTTTCAGCATGGATAGGGCGCAGATGAATTGCGCGTATCGCATGCCTTGCTGTCGCACGGTAGCGTTGAGACGTTGGATCCACAGACGGCGAAAGTCGCGTTTGCGTCTTCGGCGGTCGCGGTAGCGGTATTGCTCGGCGCGTTCGACCGCTTGTTTGGCGATGCGAATCGTGTTCTTTCTTCTGCCGAAATATCCTTTGGCGCGTACCAGCACGCGTTTGTGGCGTGCTTTGCTGGTAGTACCGCGTTTGACCCGTGCCATCGATCTTCCCTCTAGCGCATGGGAAGGAAGTATCGGGTCACGACTTTCGCGTCGCGGCTTTTCAGCAGTTGGCTGCCGCAGTTGTTGCGTTTCATGTCTTTGGGGCGTTTAGAAGTATTGTGGCGCAGGTACGCGCTATTGAAGAGCACTTTGCCTTTGGCGGTGATTCGGAAGCGTTTCTTCGCAGCACTTTTGTTCTTGAGCTTGCTCATGGTAGATCCGTTATAGGGCAGACGGGGCGGAGACGCAAGGATTTTGTGCGGGGGTTTGTACGGGGGTTTTTATAAGAGAGCGGTTTGTTATTAAAAACCTTTCGCTTACAAGCCCGCTATTTTTTCGCCAGCGGATGCCTTTCTTGCACCAACCTTTGCAACTGTGCGTCCACCAAATGCGTGTAAATCTGCGTCGTTCCAATGTCCGCATGCCCCAACATCGTCTGAATAGCACGCAAATCTGCGCCCCCCGCCAACAAATGCGTCGCAAAAGCATGGCGCAACTTGTGCGGCGAGAACAACCGCCCATCCAGCCCCGCACGCAACGCCGCCTCCTTCAACGACTGCCCAAAACGCTGACGCGTCAAATGGCCGCTAGCCGTATGCGACGGAAACACATAGGGTGAAACGCCACGCAAATGCGACGGAATGAAATGCCCTCGAACCTCCATGTAAACGTCGTAATACGCCACAGTTCTTTCCAACAACGGTACAAAACGCGTCTTTCCCCCCTTGCCCGTGATCGTCGCTATCCAAGGGTCTCCGTCATCCCGCGAAAGCGCACCACACTTCAAGCTCACCAACTCCGACACTCGCAACCCACAGCCGTAACACAGCGAAAGCAAAAGACACAATCGCAAAGCTCCGTGATCAAGCTTGTCGCTTTTCGCCTCGCGCTCCACATGCTCCAACAACAGACGCATGACTTGCAAACTCGGCGTGAGCGGCAACTCTTGCGCATGCTTCGGCGCGAGAATATGAACGCTGGGATCCTCCTTTAGCAGCCGCTCGCTCGTAAGAAAGCGGTAGAACTGCCGCATCGCAGCGTGCTTGCGCGCCGCACTGGAAGCTTTCATACCCCCCTCGTGCATCGCGCGCAACCACGCCTCCAAGTCCTCGCGCCTCGCCCTTTTCAAGGCGCTGCTGTGCGCTGCTAGAAAATCCGACAAGGCACGGAGGTCGCCCCGATAGGCGAGCATGCTGTTCTTTGCCAAGTTGCGCTCGGCAAAGCGCGCGTCCAAAAACCACTCTATTAAACGCTCGTCTCCCCCCTTCGTCGATGCTTTGTCCATAGCGAAAACACACTCAAAGACAGCATCCTAGCATGTTCGCCGAGCCCGAGCCCTCTTGACAGGGCAGCGGCAGTTTTTCACAATACGAGGAAGATAGCCGTGTTTGATTCCCTGACCCGATCGCTGGATTCCGTCTTCGTGCGTCTGCGCAAGCGCGGCAACGTGAGCGAAGAAGAACTCACACAAGCGACACAAGCGATCCGACGCGCCCTGCTGGAAGCGGATGTCGCGGTGGACGCTGTCCAGATCTTCTTCGATGCCTTCGCTCCTCGCACAGACGAGCTCGCACGAGAACTCAAGGATTCGATCAACCCCGCCGAAGAACTGCTGGAACGCGCACAGAAAGCGCTCGCTCGCCTGTTGGGCGAAGGCACGCAGAAACCCTTGCGCCTCGCCTTTGGTGAAGCAGCAGATCCGCCGTGCATCCTCGTCGCAGGCTTGCAAGGTAGCGGCAAGACGACCAGCGCCGTCAAACTCGCCGCGCGCTTGCAAGAAGAAAAGCACGCGCCCTTGCTCGTCTCGTTGGATTTCTCGCGTCCTGCTGCAGAAGAACAAATGACGACGTTTGCCGAAAGCGCATCCCTCCCTGTCTTGACAAGAAAGAAAGGCGAGAACGCGCTCGCGCTCGCCAAGCGTGCGCAGGCGACGTGTTTGCAGACGCATGCCTTGCTGATCGCAGACACGGCAGGGCGCATGCAGATCGACGAAGAAGCCATGATCGAGCTCAAGGGCTTGGCGGATGTGTTGCAACCGCGCGAGATATGGCTGGTCGCCGACGCCATGCTCGGACAGGAGGCAGCGAACATCGCGCGTCGCTTCTGCGAGCGCGTCAACATCAGCGGCGTGTTGCTGACACGCCTCGACAGCGACGCGCGTGCAGGGGCAGCTCTGTCGATCACCACAGCGATCCGAAGACCGATCCGCTTCGCGGGAACGGGCGAAGGCACGGCAGACCTACAGCCCTTCGATCCCACGTCGTTGGCAGGGCGAATCTTGGGACGCGGCGATCTGAAAGGGCTGGCAGAGACCATGCGACGCGCAGCACCGTCGATATCGAAACGAGATTTGAAGAAAGAAACCTCCCCGAACAAAGGCAGGAACAAGGGCAGGTTCGACCTGAACGCGCAGCGCGAACAGATCAGCCAAATGCGCAAAGCAGGAGGCGCTAAGGGCTTGGCGCAACACCTGCCGCAAGCCCTGCGCGAAAAGCTTTTGGATGCGCGTGTGAAAACGATGATCGACGACGACAAGCTCAAACGCCAACAGGTCATCATCGACGCCATGACACCCTACGAACGCCGCAATCCCGCCCTCATCCACGCATCGCGCAAGAAGCGCATCGCTGCGGGTGCAAGCGCCTCGGTCGTCGAGGTTAACCGATTGCTCAAAAACTACGCGCAAACTGCAAAGGCGATGAAAAAGATGGCGCAGTGGGATGAAAAAGTGCTACACAGAAACATGTCGAGCTTGTTTCGATGATCCTTAGCTACCAAAGTTCTTAACCAAAATCGTTGCATTAATTTCTACCGAAGCCCGTTGTTCCATGTCCCTTTCGATTCGCCTTGCCCGCGCGGGCGCACACAAGAAACCTTTTTATCGCGTCGTGGTCGCCGACCAGCGAAAGCCGCGCGACGGACGCTTCATTGAAAAAA
>JABAAA010000150.1 GCA_014239005.1 Alphaproteobacteria bacterium
GCGGGAGGCGAGAGAGAGGAAAGAGGAGCGGGAGGCGAGAGAGAGGAAAGAGGAGAGAGAGAGCGCGCGCGCAACAACATAGACCCTCGTGAAAACAGAATCTAGCGTTCCATCTAAATTGTCTGTTGGGTTTCTATGTGCAACGGGGCTGTACGAACAACAGAACCCATCCTGAAACCTCACCACAATCGCCCCTGCTCGCGCACCCCTCCTTTTGTCGTTTCTTTGCTCGCCTCTTTCGTCGCTTCTTTGGTCGCCCCCCCCGTCATCCTAGAAGCCTTGCCGAGCGCAGAAACCCCCTCCCAAGCCAAGTCCAGACAAAGCGGCGTGTGATCCGAGGGCTGCACGCCCGCGCGTAACGAACGCTCGACCACACAACCCTCGATGCGCTCGCTCAACATCGGCGAAAGAAACACCATGTCAATACGCAACCCCTCATCACGCGGGAAACGCGAACGGCGATAATCCCAGTAGGTGTACCCCCTCTCCTCGTGCTGCGGGTTGGAGGCAGCGCGAAATGCGTCGACCATCCCGCTGTAGACCAAACGTCGATAGCAACGCCGACTCTCCTCTTGCACCAACGCATCGCCCTCCATCGCCTGCTCGTCGAACACATCGCGCGACTGCGGACAGACATTGAAATCGCCACCTAACAAAAAAGGCTTTCCTTCCAACAAAAGACGCTCCTCGACATGCAAGCACAACCTCTCCATCCAAGAGAGCTTGTAACGAAACTTCTCGCCAAAGCCCTCGCCCACAGAATCCTTCGGAGAATCCTTCGGAGGATCCCCCAAAGGATTTCCGTTTGGCGCATAGAGCGAAGCCGCGATCAACCCGTGCGTTTCCACTTCGACATAGCGCGCTTGAACATCCTTTTCGTCGCTCGCTTGCCCTTTGTGCTGTCTAAAAGGCAGCGCGGAACAGCGCACCGCCAAGGCAGGATCGCGCGAGAGCACGGCGACACCGTTGTAGGCTTTCTCGGCAACGAAGGCTGCATGCCATCCCGCCCGTTGCAAAACTTCGAGAGGAAAGCGTTCCTGCGAACACTTGAGCTCTTGCAACAACGCGAGATCGACCTTGCGCACCTCCAAGAAATCGAGAAGGGCTTCCAGCCTTTTCGCCAACGAGTTGACATTGAAAGTGACGATCCGCACGAAACAAGTTCACAGCGCCGTCAGCGCGCGCGGGTTTAACGCGACGCCGATCAAAGCGCGAAAGAAACGCCGCAACCGCAAGCGTTGTGCGCCTTGTCGGCAAGCAGACGAAAGCTCTCGCCGATCGGGGAGCGTTCAAAATCGAGCCTGCTTGCGCCCAGCGTCTGTGCCGAAAGCCTGTCGATAAGAACGCGCACGCCATCTTGCAACACTTCCATATCCGCATCGGTTTGTCGCTTGTCGAGCGAAAACTCCGTCCTGTAGCCCGAACAACCCCCTGCATACACACGCACGCGCAGCGACAGGGCTGCGTCTTGTTCTTGGACGCGCAAAGCTTGTAAGCGCGCGACAGCATGCTCCGTCAGGGTCAAGCGAAAGTGTTGCGGTTCGTCGTCGTCCGACTTCGCGCCGCGAAGACGCGCGTCGCGCTCGGCAAGACGCGCGAAGGGATCGTCTTCTGTTCCTGCACTCTCTTCGATTCTCGTCATCGTATTTCCTCTCGGAGATCTTTTCTCTGTTGTGAGTTGACGCTTGCTTTTGTCCGTGTCGGTGGAGTATTCTAACCGCAATGGGCGAGAATTTCTATGAGGTTTGGCTCTACGCACGGCGCGCTGCTGCACGGGTGCGTATGATGCACGGAGGGGCTCGCGCTGTCGTGTTGCCGGAGATATTTTCGGGACAAGCGGTCCGACTGGAATCGCTGCGCGCACCGCGCAACGCGCCGCGCAACAACAGCAAGAAGCATGTTGCGCCCGTGTTGTCGTTTCACAAAAAACAAGACGAACGCGGCTTGCGTCATCACGCGCAGTCACCCTCTAGCCACAAGCCCTCTTTTGACAAGGGCATCCGTACGCGCAACCTTCGCAAGAAAGGTCGATGACCCTGATCGTCTCGGTCGCGCTGGCTACCGCCATGCTCGCCGTGTTGGTCGCGCTTTTCTGCGGTATCTACTCCATGACGCGGGGCGGCGCGTTCGCAAGAAAACACGGCAATCGTTTCATGCGCGCGCGCGTCCTGTTGCAAGCGCTCGCCTTGCTGTTGTTCCTGCTGTTGCTGATCTCCCGAAGCTGACCTGATCTGCGAAGGACGTCGTGCGCATCACGCGGGTCTACACGAAAAGCGGAGACTTCGGGCAAACCCGCCTCGGCGACGGATCGACGCGCGCCAAGCACGACGCACGCATTGAAGCCTACGGCAGCGTCGACGAACTCAACGCGTGCTTGGGAACGGCGCTGCAAGCAACCGAGAAAGAATCGGACTTACGCCTTCTGCTCGCACGGATTCAGAATCACCTGTTCGACTTGGGCTCCGACCTCTGTCGACCTGAAAGCGACGAGAAGACGAATCGCTTTCCTGAACGACGCAGCCTGTGGTTGGAGCAAGAGATCGACCGATACAACGCGACGCTTGCACCGTTGCAGAACTTCATCCTGCCCGGAGGGAGCAGGCTTGCCTGTGCGTTGCATGAGGCGCGCACGGTTGCCCGAAGAGCCGAACGTCGCGTGCTGACTTTGGCGGAACGCGAGCCGGGGCTTTCGCAGGGTATTCGTCTTTACTTGAATCGTTTGTCGGATTTGTTGTTTGTCTTGGCGAGGGTTGCGAACGAGGGTGGCAGGGACGATGTGCTGTGGCAACCGAACGAGGAATGACGGAACGATATATTTGTGGTGGCTTGATTTGTTCGGGCTTATGCTTTTGGCGACAAAAAGGCGTGCAACCCTTCGATATGCTATTCTCTCGCCATGCCCGCCTTGGAATCCTCACCCGCCGACAACGCATTCAGCGCGCCCAACTTCCGCCTGCTCGCCACTGACAGCATCACCTACGAACGCGACGCGCTAACAAAAGGGAAAGGAAAAGGGCTGCTGATAGCCTTTCTATGCAACCACTGCCCTTATGTGAAGGCGATCGTCGAACGATTCGTCGCCGACGCAAACGAGATGTTGCGCTTGGAAATCGGCGTGGCGGGCATCATGGCGAACGACACGCAAGCCTATCCGCAAGATTCTTTTGAAAACATGGCGAAGTTTGCCCAACAACACGCTTTTCCCTTTCCCTACCTTTTTGACGAAACGCAAGAAACAGCACGCGCTTTCGATGCCGTATGCACGCCCGATTTTTTCCTGTTTGACAGCAACCTCGCGCTCGTCTATCGCGGCAGGCTCGACAGCGCGGGTGCGCAGGCAAACCCTCCTGATGCCAAGAACATCAAGCGCGAGCTTTTGGA
>JABAAA010000151.1 GCA_014239005.1 Alphaproteobacteria bacterium
CTGGAAAGCCGACACCCTCGCTCAAACGATGCGCACCACCGCGCAAACCCTTTCGCTCGGCTTCGGCGACCTCGCCAAACCCCTGCGCGCCGTTTGCACAGGACGCATGGATTCGCCCGACCTCAGCGAGGTGCTTGCCGTGCTGGGAAAACAACAAACCCTCCAACGACTCGAACAAGCCCTCACTCAACCCTAGCTCAAAGCCCTCTCTTCACGCGACGGAGACGCTCGACGTTTTGTCGTCCAAGCGTGTAGCACGAGCACATGAAACTCGGCTCGCAAACGCCCATCAGAACGAGGGTAGAGCTCGTCCGCCAACGCCACCACCTCCTTCGACAAAGGCGTCGTCTCGGCAAACGCCCCCGATTCGCCCATCGTCTGCACATCGCGCAACAAATCCCACAGACTCTCGTACGAAGCCTCGACACAAAAACTCTCGACAAAGGGCTGGCACAAAAAAGGAAGGTCGCGCATCGCATTACCCGCACGCTCCAGCGAAGGAAAAATCGGAACGCGCATACAGACGCCATCACGCAAGCGCGATTCGGCTTGCAACAAGCTCGAAGCCAACACGCGAAGCGTGCCCTCGCCAAAGGTGACCGCGTAAAAAGGCGCGTCCGAGCGCAACAACGCCGCCAGCTCCGTCAAGGAACGCGACAAGTCGCGCTGCCAATGCAACGCAAAAAACGACAGCGCCGCATCGAACAAGGCAGCCTCGCCCGCAAGCGAAGGCGCGACCAAAACACGCGCGCGCAACGTCCGCGGTTGAATCCGAGAGACCTTGCGCCGAAGCAATACCGACAAACTGCGAGAGGGCTCGCACAAGGTCAAACGACCCATCCGCTGCAACGCACCCCTATCGACGAACGCCTGCAACAAAGCCTCGTCACGCGGCGCGAGCGCCACAACACGCTCGACAGGCTTTTTCAAATCAAGCCACTTGTCCGCCAGCAAATCGCCCGCATGGCGAAACAAAAACTCCGCCTCCCTGCCTCGCCGCGCACGCCGCGCGACGATCCTCTCGCGCAAGGCCAAACGTCTTGCCACTGACGCCTCGATGCCCGCAGCCTCACTCCCCTCCATGTTCCCCTCCTTCCCCCTCATTAGACAAGCCCTTTCACTCACTCTTTTTTCGCAACGGCGGCACAATAGCCCACCCTATCAGAGGTGCAGGAACGCCGCGCACCCTACCGACCTCCAACCCGAAGATCCTTCGCCACGGCACAACAAAGGGCGCTTGCAACATATAAGGGCGGTCGCGCAAAGCTTGACGATACCAACGCGGCAACCCCTCTGAAAGCACCTCCTCTAAAAGCTCCCCCTTTTGCGCACGGCGCACAAACCACAACAGAACTCCTCCTTTTTCGCGCCATTCCTCTTGATGACGAGCAAGCCACGCTGTCCTCTCGTCGTCAAACAGCGTAACAATATCAGGGCTCGAAGGCGCAAAAAAAGAAACATTGGCAGCAAGCAACCCCCCACCGCCCACCACCGCCAAAGGCGGATACCCCTCTTGACGCCATGCCTCTGCCACCTTCTCCGCCAAAAGCTTGCCATCGAAATAAGGACGCAAACTGGGAGGCAACGCAATCTGAGGTTCTCCACGCAACAAGCCCTCGTTGCGGCTCCGCTCACGCCCTTGCCGCGCGCTACGACTGCGACCGATCAAAGCATCGACCGCCGTGCGCCGTTCCTCGACGGGCTTCGTCGCCGCCTGATAGGGACCGTCGAACAGCCACGCCTGTCGCGGCGAGGCGACAAAAGGCAGCGAAAGAAATCCTACCGTCGTCAAGAAAACAAAACTCCCCCACACAACAAAGAATACAGGCAACCTTCGGCGCAGCGTCTTCTGATCGATCGCGTCCCTACAAAAATAAAACAACAGTATTCCGCTCAAGTTCCAATAGAACATTCCCCACAAACTATGGATGTAAGTTCCTCCCAGCACCGACAAGGCGATCGTGACACCGAAGGGCAAGAAGCCCATCGTCAAAAGAAAGGCACGACGGTCGTCGGACGCACGCACCTCCCGCTGCCCCCCCTCAAGAGAGGGGCGCGTTTTTCCCCGCCACGAAAGAAAGACCGCGAAGCACGACAGGACAGGCAGCATATTGATAACTTACCCGTAAGCGAAGCGCAAAGGAAAGTACAGCGCAGGTACGAAGGGAGCGTCAGGGTTTTGCGAGAGCTTCGCTGTTGCGTAAGCAAAGGTGGCGTAGTCGTTCTGTACGACCCACCACCAGTGAGGCAAGGTGAGAATCCCGACAAGCGTTGCCATCGCGTAAGGCTTGTAGGTTTTCAAGTACGCCCTCCCGCGAGGACGCGTCAGAATTGTCGCTGCTGCTGCCAGAAACAACAAGCCCGCCGCGTACTTCGTCAGCAATGCCGCCGCCGCCAGCGCGAGTGCGATCCACCATCGAGCGCGCCCGTCGTCGAGCGCCTTCCAGAGAAAAAAGACAAAGGCAGCCCACGCCAGCAACGAGACGGTGTTCGCGTTGTAGGTGAGGCTGTAAAAGCTGTAGAAAAGTCCGTATGCCAGCACGAACGTTGCCAAAAAAGCCAACAAGGGCGGCAAGAAAGCTCTCGCCAGTCGCCAGACAAAAAAATAGGTCAGAGCCAAAGTGATCTGCCCGACAAGATAGTAGGACGCGAGGGTGTCGGGAAGAAAGAACCGAAGAAAGAACCGAAGAAAGAACCGAAGAAAGAACCACAGCGCTTTCAGAAACCACGCCGGCATGGCGGGATGTTTCTGTCCGCTCCATTGCAGTTCGCGCGACCAGTAGAGAATCTCCGCTGCGTCCGCCTGCAACCCAGGATGCAACAAGGCAAAGGCACAAACTAACGCTCCCGTTTTGCAAAGCAGGGCAAAGGCAAGCCACATCCCCCAATGTTCGCTGCGAAGTTCGTTGCGAACAGGCATCGTATCCCTCGCTCTTTTCGCGCGGTGTCCGACAGAGAAAACTCCAAGGATTCGCGCGACAGGCAACAAGCTTCTGTTTTGCCCCACCCACAAGCCCTTGCTAGCGTTAGTTTCCAGGCTTTTGGAGCGTTCTTGAGAAGATTTTCCGTGCAGAGAAGGGACGGCAACGCCCTACTCTTCCACGCCACGAGGACGCAGTACCATCGGCGCAGGAGGCTTTCACGGTCGAGTTCGGAAAGGAATCGAGTGTTGAGTCCTCCGCTATGATCGCCGCCCCGTCACTGCACGGAACACAAGAATCGCGCGTGGCTTTTTGCCCGCATTTCTTTTCTCGTGTTGACGCTATTTCTGTCTGTATTGCGCTTTTGGCATGGGTTCTGATGGTTTCCATGCCTGCCATG
>JABAAA010000152.1 GCA_014239005.1 Alphaproteobacteria bacterium
GCCAAGACACCACCGTCGATTCAATTCCCGCCTAGCAACCATCAGGAGAATCGAATACCAACGAAGGCTCGTCCAAACCCGAAAACGCAGAAACAACATGCTCCGTCCTCGTCGCACTCACACAACCGGATCGATTCGCGCTCGGCGCAGCTATCGCTCCTCCGAACGCTCGCAACAACGAAAGCGGAACACCATGCGAAGGAACGCGCAACGCAATGCTCCCCATTTCCGTCACAACGCCACGAGGCGCAACTCGAGGGCCCCGATACGGAACAACCAGCGTCAAGCCCCCCGCCCAAAAACGACGCGCAAGCAACCTCGCGCGAGAACACAATATGCCCCATCGCTCCGCCTCCTCCAAACAGGACACATGCACGATCAACGGATTGCCGCGCGCGCGACCTTTCACGCGATACAATCGCTCGACCGCCTCCTCGTTCCAAGCATCCGCCCCCAAGCCGAACACCGTTTCGGTCGGAAAAGCCACCAGCCTGCCGCGCGAAAGCAAAGCGCACGCCTCGTCCAACGAAGAGGCATCGGCAGCCACAATCCTCATCGTTCCTCTTTCTCGAAGGGCTCGTCGTCTTCTCTCGCGGCCCCCTTCGACGCGGACGCGCGCGCAAAAATTTCCGCCGCAACCGCTCGCAACCCGCGCAACAAAGGCGGGTCGCTATCGCTGCTTGCACTGCCGTTCTTCTGCGCCTGAGCGAAGACGTGCGACAGCCTTCGCAAGAAAGCTGTCGCCATCGTGCGAGGATTGCGATTGTCGGTCAGCCATTGCTCGATCAAGGGCTCGGTGCGCAGCCAGATGTTGACGCGACTGTTGAGCAGCTTTCCGACGCCTTCCCCTTGCAGCATCGATTTGTGCAACAACAACAGCGAGGGTTGGGTTTCGATGTCGAACCTGTCGCCGATGCGAATCATGCCGAGCAGCAGGTCGGCGAAAGAGACTTCGTTCAGGTTCGACCTGCCGAACAGAGGTTCTCCGACAGAGCGACATGCCAGCGTCAGACTTTCCAAATCGACATGGTGCGCCGCGTAGCCGCCCTCGATATAGGCGCGCGCGACGCGTGCGTAGTCGCGTTTCAGGAAGCCTTGCAAGATGTCGGCGAGCAGGTGTCTTGTCGCCAGATTCAGGTGTCCCATAATGCCGAAGTCGACGGGTACCATGGTGCCGTCGGGTTCGACGAACAGATTGCCGGGGTGGATGTCGGCGTGAAAGAAGCCGTCGCGGAAGGTCTGCTTGAAAAAAACACGCGCCGAGCGGTCGAGCAGCGTTTCGGTATCGATGCCGAATTTGGCGAGCGCCTTGTGATCGTCGATCCGCACCCCTTCGATCCACTCTAGCGTCAGGACGCGTCGATTGGTGCGTTTCCAGTCGATGGCGGGGATTCGGAATCCGGGCTCGTCTTTCATGTTTTCTGCCAGTTGGGAGGCGGACGCGGCTTCGCGTCTGAGATCGACTTCGCCCTCGACCCAGCTCTGGTATCGGTCGATGATCGCAGGGAAGCGAATCGCTTTGAGATGCGGGTTGCGCCATTCGGCGATACGGATGGCGGAGCGGGTGAGGGCGATTTCGCGGTGGAACTGCTGTTCGATGTTCGGGCGCAGCACTTTGACGGCAACATCGACACCTTCTTTTGTGGTGGCTCGATGGACTTGCGCGATGGATGCGGCGGCGGCGGCGTGTTCGGAGAAGGTGCTGTAGAGCTCGGAGAGGTCTTTGGCGAAGGCGTGTTCGATTTCTTTTTTGATGACCTTGAAGGGGAGGGGGGGCATGCGGTCTTGGAGGAGGGAGAGGGCTTGTGCCGTTGTTTCGCCGACGAGGTCGGGTCGGACAGAGAGGGCTTGTCCGAGTTTGGCGTATCCGCCGCCTAGTTTTGTGATGGCTTTGCGCAAGTTTTCGGCGCGCTGTGTTTTCGATAGGTTTCGGTTGGTGAGGCGGAGCAGTTTGGCAAGCGGTTTCGGCAGCAATCCGACTTCGCCGAGCGCGAAGAGGGCTCGTGCGCGAGTGAAGCAGAACAGCAGTTTCCACAGGGAGGTGAGTTTTCCTGCGATGCCTACTTGATGTTGTTTGGCGTTGGTTTGCGGGGGATTTTTTGTGTGGGCTGATGGGGGTGGTGTCATAGTTTCCACCCTTTGTGTATTGCTGCGATTCCTGCGCCGAGGGATTGTAGGGAGCAGTTTGCGAATCCTGCGTTTTGGATGGCGTTGTTGACTTCTTGAGGTGTGATGAAGTTTTGGATACTTTTAGCGAGGTAGATGTAGCTTTCTTCGGAGTGGGCGATGTATTTCCCTAAGATGGGGAGGATATTGTTGCACCATGTTTTGTAGAGGGGTTGGATGATGGGATCGGGTTGAGGGGCGAATTCTAGGATGATGATTTTGCCTCCGAATTTGAGGCATCGGTACATTTCGTTGAGTGCGTTGTGGATATTTTCGGTATTTCTCAGTCCCCATGCGCAGGAGATGGAATGGAAGGATTGTGAGGGGAGTTGCGATTGTTCCATGTTGTCTTGGAGGAAGGTTGTTTGGTGGAGGAGATTTTTTTTGGATGCGATAGTTTTTCCTATGTCGAGCATATTTGTGCTGAGGTCGGTGATGGTTGCGTGTTTTCCTCCGCGTTGGAGAAATTTTAGTGCGATGTCGGCGGTTCCTCCTGCGGCGTCCCAGAGGTGTTCGTGTGGGAGGGGAGCGAGTTGGAGGAGGAGGTTTTTTTTCCAGATTCGGTGTGTTCCTAGGCTCATGAGGTCGTTCATGAGGTTGTAACGGAGGGCGATGTTATTGAAGAGGGATTCGATATGGGGAAGTTTTTCGGAGGGGTGGATGGAACGGGAGCCGAAGGGAATGGATTCGGGCGTGGGCTTTTCTGGTGGCGTTTCTGGAGACATGGATTGATTGTAGCATTGATTGTCGTATAGAGGGGTTTGTTTTGGGGAGATGGATGTGTGTATAGGGGGTGTTTTTGTCTGTTGCTTGCGCTCGCGTTCGTGCTTTTTTAATAGCACACGCTCGCGCCACGACAAAAAGTAGCGACGAAAACGCGAACGGGCTTTGTTGGATGACGGGTGTAAAACATCGCGCGCACTGGTGCGCGCGGGGGGGTGTGGGGGGATAAATCCCCCCGCAAAAGCCCGCCGCAGGCGAGCGCACGCTAGTGCGCTTTCTACGCACGAGCGCAACGCGCGAAGTGCGTAGCCTCTTGGATACCAAGCGCGAGGCTTTGCCTCGCGCAACAACCTTTCAAAGTGGAGTATTTTTGTCGTTGCTTGC